>DSBL01000047.1 GCA_011049455.1 Desulfonatronum sp.
CACTAGGGCAACTATGGCGGAAGGTAAAAGATCCATGCAGATCCCCTCAGCTGCGCGGGTTGCCCGCGAGGCGTCTTATGCGCAACTTCGAAAGACTTTGCGCAAGCATGAGACAGGACGCAAAGTAGAGATGACTGCGCCGTTCTTCTCCCGGCTGAGCATTATTACCGTCACTCTTGCTTTGTGCCGACCACCCGCTCCAGCACCTTCGCCAGATCCTCCATCTTCACCGGCTTGGCCAGGTAGTCGTCCATTCCGTCCCCCAAGAATTTCTCTTTATCCCCGGTCATGGCGTAGGCGGTCAGGGCGATTATTGGGATGTCCTTCTTGTCGCCAAGGGACGCAGACTCGCGGATCGCCTTGGTCGCCTCAACCCCGTTTATCAACGGCATCTGGACATCCATCAGGATCACGTCGAAATCCTGTGCTGCGAGCAAGTCCAGGGCCTGTTGCCCGTCCTCGGCCTGCTTGCGGTCGGTGATGTCAATACCTACCTCAAGAACAAGTTTCGATCCATCACTGTCAATGAATGGATAAACATGAATGGCATATGATTTGCCGTCGGGAGCTTGTAACCATTCCCACACCTGAGGCATGTTCATGTCAAAAACCTTGAAGGTTGGGCATGTTTCGCACGGCGCAGTCCGCCCCCACATCACCTCATAGCAAAGCCGCCCCTTCGGATTGCCGAAATGTTCGATGAAGTATTTATTGGCGTATCGCACTGAGTAATCAGGCGATTGGAGATAAATAAATCCAGGAAATGTCTCCAGCAGCAAAAAAAACCTTTCTCGTTCAAGCCCAAGGGCTTCCTCAACACGTTTCCGCTCGGTGATGTATGTGGTGAATCCCTGATAGGCAACGATCAGCCCGTCCTTGTCCTCGACGACACGGGCATTTCTGGACACCCAAAAAACCGTCCCGTCCTTGCTGCGAAATCGGCTCTCGTGGTTGGTCACTTCGCCGTGTTCTTCCAGCAACCGGATGAATTCCTTTCGATCTTCCGGGTCGGCGTAGACCTGCGTGCCAATGTCTGTGATGGACTCAATCAGTTCTTCGGGGCTTTCGTACCCATACATCCTGGCCAATGCCGGGTTGGCCGAGATGTAGCGGCCCTCGGGCGTGGACGTGAATACGCCTATAGGGGCATGGTCCAGGATGTCCTGGGCGTCGGAAAAACCTGCTTGGGTAAGGGATGTCTCAGGGTGTTTCTTCTGGGCCATGCGCGGGACTCCCGGGAAAGTGGAGAGAACGGTTGTTACCAGGCAGAGTGGGTCAAGGGCGGTTGCAAGCCATCGTCAACGCCTGCGAGAGTGGCGTCTTTGCTCAAGTTGTATGAAGCTTGCAAACGTTTTGCCCACTTTCCAAACCATGTCAACAAACTCAAAAACAAACCGGAGAAGCCCTTTTGTTTTCAGGACTTCCCCGGCTCTGCTCATCCTCCTGCGCGGCCTTCTTGAAGTTTTCCGGAAGCGCGAAGTAGTCCAGAAGCTGCTTGAGCATGGCGGAATCGCGCTTGCAGCGGCTCAAACTAACGAATTGCTCGCGGATTTGATCGCTGTCGAGGTTCCACAAACCATGTCCATATTATCGTTCGAGATACAGCCCATACGTGCCCACCTGGCCAACTTGGCCAAGCTCACGCAGGACGTTCAGGATGTAAGCGATCGTCGTTCCGTGCCAGGTCTGCACCTGAGGCGCAGCCTGGGGCGTTGGCATCTGGACAACATTCGGCTTGGATTGAGGTTGAGAGGCTCTACCCTTGTCTTCATGAAGGCCGTGGTCTGGCAGGGTTTCGGCATCTTCACAAAGTTCCTCCAGGGCTGTAATGCCAATATTCGTGGTGTCCTTGAGAACCCTTGCCTTGGCCTTGGTGCTGGCCATGGGGATGATATGCTGTGAAATCATCTTGTTGGTGTTTGCATGACTCGCGTCTCCCAGGTCCGAGAATGCCCCGCCTGCCGTGGTTACGGCCGCCCTTTGTGCCATTTGACGCAGCCCCTTTTTTGTGTATTTTGCCTTTTCTTCTCTCTCAACAAGAGTGCCTGACAAGGTCTTCATTTTCCGGGAACCGGGTCATGGAATGGACAGATGGATGAAGCGGCATGGACTCAGATATCAGTGATGAAAAGCGCGTTCAGGACCTTTTTGATTATGCCTTGGATCGCGAGGACATCAAATGGCTGCTTAACAGCATGCCGCAAACGGCCGGGGTGGATTCGAACACCGTGGAGTATGAACTGCAGTTGCTGAAGATCGTCAGCGTGGGGTGGGCGGTTTCCTATTACCTGGCGGGAGAGAATACGAAGAACAATATTCTGGAGCCCTACTGGCAGATGGTCCGGGAGTTTTCCCAAAATCTGTCTCACGCCACGAATCTGCTCATTGGCCGCGAAGTCGACTACTTCCAGACTCTGAGGTCGCGTCTCGAGCTTTACGTTCAGGCCATGACCAGACTTCAGACCGGCGCTGAGCCGGTCCAGGCCATTGGTCCTGAATTCGCCCAATGCTGCGGAGATGGGAAAAACCCCTTTGCCGTGCTGGCCGGCTCAAAAATGTTTGCCTCTTGCTTGGTGAATGTTAGAATGTATCTGCACGAAAGAGAAGAATTGCATTGCGGCCAAGAACCTCTCGACGGCGAGGCCTGAATGGAGACCACCCACGATTGCCTGCCTTGTTTCATTCGTCAGGCCCTGGAAGCCGTCCGTTTTGCGACATCAGATCAGGACGTTCATGAATCCGTCTTGAGACGGGTATTGACCGCTGCCGCGGACATGGATTTGAAGCAGTCTCCTCCGTTGATGGGTCAAGTGATTCATCGCCTGGTTCGTCAAATATCCGGCAATGACGATCCGTACAAAAGCGTCAAGGCGGCAAGCAACCGTTTTGCCTTGAAAATGTATCCCTTGCTGAAAGAAAAAATCGAGAAATCCGCTGCCCCCGTTGAAACCGCAGTGCGTTTTGCCATTGCCGGCAACATTATTGATTTTGGCGTAAACAACGAAATAAGCCCAGAAATTATAGAAGCAACCATTGAGCGGTCCCTGACGGATTCCCTTTGCGGGAGCCGTAATGTGCTGCAGCAGTTTGTCTTTCCTGGAAAAAAGATATTGTATCTCGGCGACAATGCCGGAGAAATTGTTTTTGACCGGATGCTCATTGAAAAGCTTTCCGCCGACCGCATTTTCTATGCTGTCAGAGGTGGGCCAGTGATCAACGATGCCACTCTTGCCGACGCGGAGGAAACAGGCATGACCGGTCTGGTTGATGTTGTTGACAACGGGTCCGATGCTCCAGGCACCGTGCTGAGCGAATGTTCCGCGGATTTTTTGCGGTTGTTTGAAGATGCCGATTTCGTTATCGCTAAAGGCCAGGGGAATTTCGAAACATTGTCCCATGTGAACAAGCCGATTGTCTTCCTTTTAAAGGCAAAGTGCCCTGTCATCGCACGCCATATCGGTTGCGACATCGGCACGGCCGTGATTTGGCAGCGGTTTTTCCCCACGGATTAAGGCGGCGAGCCATCCCGGCGGATCGTTTTTCACGGTTCATGGACCTTTGTGCATGGCCATGGAGAACGTCATACACCGAGGTTTGCGCCTTGTTCGGCCATGCTGATCAGTCGGAGGAAACCATGCAACAGTCGCAACGCAATCACGAAACGAGAAAGCTGGTCATCGCGGTATTTGGCCGGGATCGTCCAGGCATCGTTGCCCGGGTGTCCGGTCTGTTGGCGCGAATGGGTTGCAACATCGAGGATGCCAGCCAAACCCTCTTGCACGGACGTTTTGCCGGAATGTTCGTGGTCCGATCCATGAAAACCCTGGCTCAAGACCATCTGCAACAACGCCTGGAAAAGAACTTTCAGGAGCAGGAGCTGATTTTTTGGACATCCCCGGTGGAGGATGAAACCATGCCGATGGCTTCGGTGGCAACCGCGCCGTTCGTGATCACCACCACGGGTCCTGACCAAGTGGGTTTGGTGGCCGGAATCACTGAAATATTGGCCCAGTTCGAAGTGAACATTACCGACCTGAGGGCCAATGTGAAAACCGAGGATGCCTCTCAATGGGTGATGATTTATGAGGTGGACGTGCCGGAGCGCATCGACCGCAAACAGTTCAGGCAAGCGCTGTACACCAGGGCAGAGACCCTGGGACAGCAACTCAGCCTGCAACATCGAGATATTTTCGAGGCCGTGCACCGGGTGTAGCTCAACCCGTTGGATATTCTCCAATTATTGCGTCGGGGAGAAAGTACAAGCTTTTCATGGAGGCTTAACGACGCTTCGACCATGGTTGATGTGCAAAAGCAAATCAACGCCGCCAGGTACGTTGCGGCCTGAATGGTTTGAGCGGGACGGCCCTGGACGGCTTTTCTTGATTCCTGCACAAGGAATTTTTCAACGGCCGACTCAAAAAATGAACAAACTCTTGAGTGAAACATGTTGACCGAAAAGGAAGTCCTGGGCACCCTGGAAATGTTGCGCAACGAGCATCTGGACGTGCGCACCGTGACTTTGGGCATCAGCCTGTTTGATCTGGCGACCCACGACAGCGTCCTCTTCCGGGACCGGCTTAAGGCTCGTATTACGGGCATGGCCTCGTCACTGGTGGATGTGTGCAACGAGGTGGGTGACATTTACGGCATTCCCGTGGTGAACAAGCGCATTTCGGTCAGCCCCATGGCCGTGGTTGGTGCGCCGTTTTCCTCGCGGGAACTGGTTCTGGCGGCCATGGCCCTGGACCAAGCGGCTCAAGCGGTAAACGTCGACTTCATTGGCGGCTTCAGCGCCCTGGTGGAGAAGGGGCTGGCCCGGGGCGATCTGAGCCTGATCGAGGCCATGCCCGAGGCGCTTACGTCCACGTCCCGCCTATGTGGGTCTTGTAATGTGGCCACCACGGCAGCGGGAATCAACATGGACGCGGTACTGCTTCTGGCCAAGACGATCAAGACCGCCGCGGCCTTGACCGCGGACAGGGACGGACTGGCCTGCGCCAAGCTGGGGGTGTTTGCGAACATCCCGCAGGATGTGCCGTTCATGGCCGGAGCCTATCTCGGGGTGGGCGAGCCCAATGCCGTGATCAACCTGGGCGTGAGCGGTCCGGGCGTGGTCAAAAAGGCCTTGCAGCGAGCCATGCAGGCTGATGCGCACCTGTCCCTGGACGAGGTGTCCCAGATCATCAAACGTACGGCCTTTAAGGTGACCAGGGCCGGAGAATTGATCGGCCGGGAAGTGGCCAAGCGGTTGAACGTGCCTTTTGGTGTGGTGGATCTGTCCCTGGCGCCCACGCCCAACGTGGGGGATTCCGTGGGCGAGATTTTTCAGGTTCTGGGACTGTCCCATATCGGTGCGCCTGGCTCCACCGCGGCCTTGGCCCTGCTCAACGACGCCGTGAAAAAAGGCGGGGCCTTTGCCAGTTCCTCCGTAGGAGGTTTCAGCGGAGCGTTCATCCCGGTGAGTGAGGATTTGAACATTGCCGAGGCCGCGGCTGCGGGCCATTTGACTCTGCACAAGCTGGAGGCTTTAACCAGCGTTTGCTCCGTGGGCCTGGATATGGTCGCCTTGCCGGGGGACACCTCGGCCGAGACCCTGGCAGGGATCATTGCTGACGAAATGGCCATCGGCGTGATCAACCGCAAGACCACGGCGGCCCGGTTGATTCCGGTGCCCGGCAAAAAGGCCGGGGACAAGGCATATTTTGGAGGCCTGCTGGGGGAGGCGACCATCATGCCCGTGCCGGGCGCCGCTGGCTCGGAAAAATTCATAACCTTAGGCGGTCGCATCCCAGCGCCGCTGCAAAGTCTAGGGAATTAGAGGGCCGAGAATGTGGAAGAAAGGCTACCTGCTTCGATTGGCCCCGGAAGAGGCGGGGCGTTCCATGGGGCGCAACGCGGCCTTTTCCTTCCAGGCCATGATCGGTGTGAGCGGGGCCTCGCCCACCAGATTGCAGCGCACTCCTGAATAGGCTCCCAGAAAGGGCGGCCAAAGCCGACAGTTGAGACGCCGCCAAGAGGACTTGGCCGACCATGTCCGGCGCGGCCCGAGCAGCACCGATGCCGCGGTCATGGGCCTCTTGTCCGCATGGTGAACCACCAGGCGGCGCATTTCCCACCAGGAAAACCAGCGGGTCTTGCTTGGAAACCCCCTGGATTGCCGAGCCGGGGACAGGCGCTTGGCCATTCCGTAGAGGGATTGCTTGTTCAAAAAGGTGACCAGAATGGCCTTGCGCGCTACTCGCAGGGCCTCTTCAAGGACTTGGCCGGGGTCGTTGCAGAACTCCAAGAGAGTGAGCAGGGCCACGACGTCGAATTCCTTGTCCTCAAAAGGCAGATGCTCGGCCTGGCCGACATGGAGATCGGCCTTGCAGCCCATTCGTTCGCGGGACAGTTCGAGCATGGCCGGGGAGGCGTCCAGGCCGGCAACGTCAAAGCCGCTTTCCCAGAAAAACTGCAGGAATCGGCCGGTACCGCAGCCGACCTCCAACAGGCGCTGCTGCCGTCTGGTCCAGGGTGTCATGAAATGCTGCAAGAGGCGTTTTTCCTGGGCCAGGGCAAAGGTGCCGGACTCGGTCTCGTGCCAACGGTCATAAACCACGGCCTGCTGTCGATCAATGCGTTCGGGAATAACTCCTCCTGAAATGGCTTGGATTTCTTAAAAATACTCTGGGTTCACCGTTCCAGAACAGCGCCCTTGGCCGCTGAGGAAGCCTGCTTGGCGTAGCGACGCAAAAAGGGAGAAGTGATGACTCTTTCCACTGGTCGCCAGGTGGCGCGCCTTTCGGCCAGCTCGCTCTCCTCCACCACCAGATCCAATCGGCGGCCGGGGATATCGATGACGATTACGTCGTCGTCCCTGACCAGACCCAACGGTCCCCCTTCCACAGCTTCCGGGGAGACGTGGCCGATGGCCGCCCCCCTGGTTCCTCCGCTGAACCGGCCGTCTGTGATCAAGGCCACGTCCTTGTCCAGTCCCATTCCGGCGATGGCCGCGGTGGGCGTGAGCATTTCCCGCATGCCGGGGCCGCCCTTGGGTCCTTCGTTGCGGATGACCACTACGTGCCCGGGCTGGATTTTTCCGTCCAGAATGGCGGTCACAGCCTGCTCCTCGTTTTCAAAGACCCTGGCCCGGGTCTTGCGTTTAAGCATCTCAGGGGCCACGGCGGATTGTTTGACCACGGCGCCGTCAGGAGCCAGGGAACCACGCAGGATGGCGATGCCCCCTTCCGAGGCGTAGGGAGCGCTCAGCGATCGGATCACATTCGTGTCCAGCACTCGGGCCGATGCTGTCTGGAGATTTTCGCCCAGGGTGTTTCCGGTGACTGTTTGTACGCTTATGTCCAGAAGGCCGGCCCGGTCCAGTTCGGTCATGACCGCGGGGATGCCGCCGGCTTGGTGCAAATCTTCGAGGTGATGTTCGCCGGCAGGAGACAAGCGGCATAAATTCGGGGTACGGCGGCTGATCCGGTCGAAAATGTCCAAGGTCAGATCCAGTTCCGCCTCGGCAAAGATGGCCGGCAGATGCAGCACCGTGTTCGTGGAGCAGCCCAGAGCCATGTCCACGGTCACGGCGTTGTGAACCGAGGCTTTGGTGACGATATCCCTCGGCCGCAGATTACGGGACAGCAAATCCATTACTTGGGCTCCGGCCTGCTTGGCCAGGCGCACCCGGGCCGCGGTGACCGCGGGAATTGTCCCGTTGCCGGGCAGGGCCAGTCCAATGGCCTCGGACAGACAGTTCATGGAATTGGCCGTGAACATGCCGGCGCAGGAACCGCAACCTGGGCAGGCGCAGACCTCCAGTTCATTCACGGCGTTTTCATTCATCAAACCTTTGTGTACCCGTCCCACAGCTTCGAAAACCGAGATCAAGTCCACGCTGTTTCCTTGCCATGTTCCGGCCAGCATGGGCCCGCCGCTGACCAGGATCGCCGGAATGTTCAGCCGGAGCATGGCCATGAGCATGGCCGGCACGATTTTGTCGCAGTTGGGCACGCAAACGAGGGCGTCAAAGGGATGGGCCATGACCATGGCCTCGATGCTGTCAGCAATGAGTTCGCGACTGGGCAGGCTGTAGTGCATTCCGGCATGGTTCATGGCCAGCCCGTCGCAAATGCCGATGACTGGGAATTCCATGGGTGTGCCCCCGGCCGAGCGGATGCCGTCCTTTACTGCCCGGGTGATCGTGTCCAGGTGGATGTGCCCTGGGACCACCTCGTTGGCCGCATTGACCACTCCCACCAAGGGGCGCTGCATTTCCTCCCTGGTCAGGCCCAAAGCGTGCAAGAGGGAACGGTGTGGGGCCTTTTCCAGACCCTTGGTCATTATGTCGCTGCGCATGAGAACTCCTCGCGAATTGATGTTTGTAAACGGCAAAAATTCAAAACCAACAGCAGGATTCCGGGGGTTATGGCTGTAAATGGTATCAAGGTGGCGCTATTTTTCACGCAGGGCCACCCAACTGCTGACGACGCCCATGCCGGAGATGATCGCCAGAAAGATCAGGGCTTGGTCAACGGGCAGAAAATCCAGGCGCAACCACAGGGGCGGGAAATGCAGCAGATCTTTCAGGCTGAGTTGCACCCCCTTGAGCATCAGCAAGGCCAAGGTTCCGCCGAGTAATCCGAGGAAGGCCCCGGTGACAAGCATGGGCAGTTGGATGTACCAGCGGGCCGCGCCCACCAGCCGAAGGATTTCCACCTCTTGGTGGCGATGCACTTGGGCCAGCTTGATGGTGTTACCCACCACCAAGGCCAGCACCAGCCCAAGAAAAAGGATCAGCGGCCAGATCACCCGGTTGCTGAAATGTCCCCAGCTGCGGGCCAGGTCAAGCTGCAACGGGTTGAAGCTGACCTTTTCCACCTCCGGCATCCTTTCCAGATCCAGGTAAATCGCCTTGGCCCAGGCGTGGTGGTCCTCGCCGGTCACGGCAAAGGTCATCAGGGCCGTGGCCGGGAGCGGACTTTGGCCTCTGAGCCAGGCGAATTCGTCGCCCGAACCCAGGCTGGCGGTTAGAACTTCCAGCCCTTGTTCAGGGGTGAAGGTCTTCAGGTTTTTGAGGCCGTCCAAGCGTTCCAGGTCTCGCCATTGTTCTTGCACGCTGACCATCTCAGCGCCTGGTTTCCAGTACACCTGGAACTGGATTTCACCCTGGGATCGCTTCAGTTCCTGATCCAGATTGTGCAAAACCAGCAGGAACAGGCCGGCCAGAAAGGCGACCAGGGTCACGGCGGCCAAGGTCAGTACCTGGACCCAGGGATGATGCCGGATGTCCGTGACTCCCTGGACAATGAGTTTGATCAAGATACGCAGCATTTACGGCTACTCCGTAAGGGACCAGTTGGCCCAGACAATGGAGCCGTCCTCAATGTGTACGATTTTGGCCTCGGGCAGGCAGGACAAAAGTTCCTGATTGTGAGTGGCCAGAATGACGGTGCTGCCGTGCGCGTGAAACTGCAGAAAAAGGCTCATCAGTCGCATGGCCAGCTCCCGGTCCAGATTGCCCGTGGGCTCGTCAGCCAAAAGCAGTTGCGGGCCGACCACGACGGCCCGGGCCACGGCCACTCGTTGCTGTTCTCCACCGGACAGTTCGGCGCAGGAAACGTGCGCTTTTGACTCCAGATCCAGGCCGCGCAACACGGCGCGGACCCGGCGTTGCAGAAGGGGGCGGGGCATGTTCCGCACCTCCAACGCCAAGGCCACATTGGCGAAAACCGTCCGTTGCGGCAGAATTTTGAAATCCTGGAACACCACGCTGACCTCGCGGCGAAGCAGCGGGATGGCTTTGGGCTTGATGGTCTGCAGGTCAAAGCCGCATACCACGGCTTGGCCGCGCTGCAAGGCAATGGCGCCGTGCAGGATGCGCAGCAGGGTGGTTTTGCCGGCTCCGCTGGGACCGACAAGAAACAGAAATCCTCCTTTGTCCAAATCCAGGGAGAAATTCTTCAGGGCCCAGTGACTTCCGAAGTTATGAGAGACATGGCGCAGGTGAATCATTGATCAGATGCGTCCCTGCCGGTATGGAGAAAACATTATTAGCATCACGTGAAAACCAATGAGAACGGTGCATTCGATACGGTCCGGTCAAGGTCAGTTCAATCCAAGATGGCGTTTGATTATTCAGGCAACGCGGCCGGAGGGGCTTATCAGCCGCATTTGGTGTAGCCGCATCCCTGGCAGATAAAGCATCCTTCCTGGAAGATTAATTCTTGGCCGCAGTCCGGACATTCCGGCGAGGCCAGCGCTTGATCCATTTCCGCCTTGCGTCCCTGCATATAGCGGCTTTCCAGGATCCAGGCCAAGGCGTCCGGAATGGACAACAGCATGTCTTTTTTCTGAAAAACAGGATGCTCGCCGCCGATGCCCTTGAGTTGACTGACAACGTCAGCCACGTCCACGCCGGAGCGCAGGGCCAAGGACACCAGACGGCCGATGGCCTCGGCCTTGGCCGTGATGGACCGGCCGGATTTGCCGATGGTGGCGAACACCTCAAAGGGCTTCCCGTCCACCTCGTTCACCGTGAGATAGAGAAAACCGTATCCGGTTTTGACTTTCTGGGTGAAGCCGTAAACTACGTCCGGACGCTCCTTGACCTTTCTCTGCGTCTTTGCCGGGTCCTTGCTCTTGTCTCCATCGCCGGTGCACAACACCTGGCTGCTTTTGCAGCCGTCCCGGTACACGGTTACACCTTTGCAGCCCAGTTCGTAGGCCACCCAATAGATGTTCCAGATATCCTCCTTCGTGGCCTCATGAGGCAGGTTCACGGTCTTGGAAACCGCATTGTCCGTGAATTTTTGAAAGGAGGCCTGCATTTTCAAGTGCCAGACCGGTTCAATGTCGTGGGCCGTGACATAAACCCTGCGGATATCCTCTGGCAGGTAATCCAGATGACTGATACTGCCTTTGGCCGCCACTTCTTCCATCAGCTTCGGACTGTGGCATTGGGCATTTAGCAGGGCCTTTTCAAACCAAGGGTTGGCCTCCAAAAGACGTTCCCCGTCCATGACCTGGCGCACGAAACTCAGGGCAAAGAGCGGCTCAATTCCTGAAGAGCAGCCGGCCAGAATGGACAGGGTCCCGGTTGGGGCGATGGTCGTGGTGGTGGCGTTGCGGAACGGGCCCTGATTGTGCTCGGCATAGGTCGACTCGGAAAAGGCCGGAAAAGGACCGCGCTCTTCAGCCAGCACCTTGGAAGCGCTGCGGGCCTCGTGCTGAATGAAGTCCATGATTTTTTCGGCCAGGTTCAAGGCCTCCTGGCTGTTATAGGGGATTTGCAGGCGAAAGAGCATGTCGGCCCAGCCCATCACGCCCAGTCCGATCTTGCGGTTTTTGCGCACGGCCTTGGTAATGATTTCCAAGGGGTAGCGGGAGGCGTCAATGACGTTGTCCAAAAAGCGCACGCACAAGTGGATGTCCTGCTTGAGGTCGTCCCAGAGGATTTCCACAGGCTCATTGTCGCTGAGGTATCGGGACAGGTTAAGGGAGCCGAGATTACAGGCTTCGTAGGGAAGTAGCGGCTGTTCCCCGCAGTTGTGGGCCATGAAACCGTTGGCGTCAAAGACGTGGATCCCGGGGACAGTGACATCGTAAACTTCCTGCTCGCCGACGGGCACCACGGAATCCACAGTGGCCAGAAAGCGCTCCCGATTCAGGGTCCGTCGATATGCACGCAACAATGTTGCCAAAAGAGATTGCTTGCTGGTGTCTTTGAACCCGATGACATCGGCAAACCTTTCCAGGTTCCCGCCGGATACAACCAGTTCGTGTTGGGCCTGGACAGGATAGAGTCTGACGCCGCCCTTGCCGTCTGGCAATGCCTTCTGACCGGCTGGCCGTCTGTTTTGATAAATGGTGCTGGCAATGCCCAGACGCAGGAGCATGCGCTGGACGACAAAAAGGCGGGTCAGGTCGCTCTGGGAGAGCCGGACACTGACGCCTTTGCGTTGACTGCCCTGAACAGAACCATCGGCATCGAACAAGCCTCCCAAAAACCCTTGATAAAAGCTCGAGGAAGTCTGTTCCAGCTTTTCAGTAAGGTTTTTCGAACCCGGAGACATTCCCAATTCAAATGCAATGTCCCGAACAGCACTCAGGCTCATCCGGAATTCGCCGCGATCTGGCAAATGTTGCCAACCTTGAAAGTCGGGGCGATGCGGCAGGGCCATGGCATGAGTTTTTGCGGCTTCCATGATCCCCTCAACGCCGCACTCGTCATCACCGTTGACCTCGGCTGAGGCGGGCCAGACGGAGAGTACCGCCTTGTCTGCCTTCAAGGTGCCGTCCCCCACCAGCAAGCCGAGCAGATATCCTTCTGTTTGCCCATATGCACCTGGCCACCCGGCCAAGGTCCGGTGATCATTGAGAAGGATTTTATCTCCCGGGGCCAGATCCCTGGCTTGAGTCCATTGTGTGTTCAGCGAATATCGTGAAGGTGATGCGGCCCGGAGCAACGGATGGTCTGCTGTGAGCTTCAGGCTGTGCCCCTCTTTGGTCCGCAGAAGGAATACCGGTTTTTTGCCCGTGGAGAAAAAACCCCGCCCCGTACTAGGATGGGTCTGACCGTTGACAATCAGGTTCGTGGCTTGCCCCAGCAGGTTGCAAACCTGGCGGGGCCCGGCATCCGTCATCACGAACGCGTCGCCGGTGACGCAAGGATTGGTGCTTTCGATTTCTCCCTGCTTGGGCGTGGGGTTGTCCCGGTTGGTCCGGTCCAGGAAGATGATTCCCGGATCTCCGCTTTCCCAGGCCTTTTGCACCAGCAGGGAAAAAACCTCGCGGGCCTTCATGCGTGCCTTGACCTGGCCGGTGTGCGGAGCAACGAGAGGATATTCTTCATCCTTTTCCACGGCCTGCATGAAGGCTTCGGTAAGACCCACGGAAAGGTTGAAGTTGTTCAGGTCGCCATCGCGTTCCTTGGCCCGGATGAAATCGATGATGTCCGGATGGTCCACCCGCAAAATGCCCATGTTCGCACCGCGTCTGGTGCCGCCCTGTTTGACCTGTTCCGTGGCGGTGTTGAAGATGCGCAAAAAAGAAATCGGACCGGAAGCGATTCCTCCGGTAGAGCCGACACGGCTTTTTTGTGGTCGCAGGCGGGAAAAGGAAAATCCTGTGCCGCCGCCGGATTTGTGAATCAACGCCGCGTACTTGATGGCGTCGAAGATTTCCTCCATGGAGTCACCTACGGGCAGCACGAAACAGGCTGCGAGTTGGCCCAATTCAGTGCCGGCGTTCATCAGCGTCGGGGAGTTGGGCAGAAACCGATAGGTGGTGATCAGCTCGTAGAATGCCCGGGATAGGTCGTCCACGGAGAAGGAGGACTTGTCGTATTTGGCTTCCTCGGCCGCGATGGCCGAGGCCACGCGCCAATACATTTGCCGAGGGGTTTCCAGCAGTTCGCCCTGGCCTCCTTTGCGCAGGTAGCGTTTTTTCAGAACAACTTCGGCATTGGGAGGGAGGACCGGCTCGGGCAGGTTCTTGGGCATTTCGGGCAAGGTCACGAATGGCTCCTCAAGGGTGGTTGGTTGCGTTTGCAGGATGAACGATGAAAAAACAGATGACTCCACGGAGAACAAGGAAATCCCTGCCTCGTTCTCCGTGGTCGAATTCATGATGGCTGTTGTGGTTGTCCTGGCTAGGGTTGAACGATCCAGCGGCCCTGTTCAACCTTGAGGATGACCAGGGAATCCGTATCCAGCCCGTTGTGATCCTCCGGAGTGAGGGTGAACGTCCCGCTGACGCCGACATAGCCGGAGGTCTGTTCAATGGCCTTGCGGAGGGCCTCCGGATTCTCGGGACCCGCCTTGCGCAGGGCTTCGGCGATCAGCATGATGGCGTCCCAGGCATACCCGGAATGGGTGTTCATGGGATATTGTCGTTCCACCTGATAGACGTCCTTGTACAACCGGATGAATTCCTGGACAATTTCCTTTTGCGGATCGTTCTCGGGCAATTGATCCGCGGCCATCAGCTTGGTGGAGGGCATGTAGGCGCCCTCGGCGGCGTCCCCGGCCAATTCCAGAAAGTTGGGATCAGGGATGCCGTGGCAGTGCATCAGCGGGATGTCCAGGTTGAGCTGGCGCACGTTCTTGCTGACCAACGCCGCAGCAGGGCCGATGGTCCAGCAGATGATGAAGTCAGGAGAGGCTTCGCGAATTTTCACCAGCTGGGTGGTCATGTCCGTATCCGTGGGCGCGAACTGTTCCTCGGATACGATGGTGATGCCGTATTCCGGAGCCAGACTGTTGAGCCAGGACAGACCGTCTTTGCCGAAACCGTCGCTGGCCGTAAGCAGTCCGACCTTGGACGCGCCCCGGGACTGAAGGAATTCGTAGACACGACGAACAGCCACTGAGGAGCGCTGCGGACTCTTGAAGATCCAGTCGAAATCGCCGAAACGTCCGCCCATGATTACCGGGTCGCCGCCCACGGTCATCACCGTGGGCACCTGCTTTTGATGCAAATAGGCCTTCACGGCCATGCCGGTGTCCGTTCGCGTCGGACCGACCAAAGCCACGATTTTTTCGCGTTCCACCAGGCGACGGGCTGCGAGAAGCGCTTTTTGCGGGTCGCTTTCCGTATCCGCAACCACCAGTTCCATTAGCCGGCCATTGATCCCGCCGTCTTTGTTGATCTGTTCCACCACCATTTCCGCCACCAGTTTGGTCGGCGTGCCAATGGGGGCGGCCGGCCCGGACAGGGCGAAAAAGGCGCCGATTTTGATCGGCTCCTGGGCCCAGGCTGTTCCTGAAAAGCATAGAAAAGCCGCTGTCAGAAAAAAAACAAAATGTTTCTTCATGGTTGCATGCCTCCAGCATAAGGTTGAAAAACAATTCAACATAACCAATCACTCAGGCAAAGTACAATGGGAAAATAGTGAAAATTTCAAGAATCCATTTCCCTGGAAAGTGTTTCAAAATGATCAAATCCTTTGTATTGTAGAATGTTGTCATGATGATAGATTCCAGGATTGCTCAAAATCTCACCTAAATAACGAGCCGCTGGAAATTCTTTTCGCAATGCCGGCCACTGGTTTGCACAAACAGCTCCGAGCAGGGCGTAATCTTCTCCACCCAGCAAGGCCCAGGCAACGGGATCTTGGTGGCGACGCCGGGCAAAACGCAGCACTTCGGAATGCAATCCGCCTGGCTCAAGAGCTAGTCGACAGCCCAGGTCAGGGCCGAGAAAGCGAGGCAAGTCGCGGATCAAGCCGTCGGATACGTCCATCAATCCTCGCACAGCGAGGTTGCGGGCCAGGGAGAGGGCCTCCTGCACGCGCGGGACGGGTCGCAGATGCGCCTGTACTGCCGCGGGAAAGTCCTTGGCGAGGCCGGGATCATTTTCCAGGAGTTCAAGACCGGTGCGAGCCAGCCCGATATCGCCGATGACAAAGAGCGCGTCTTTGGGGCGCCCCTGGCCGCGACGCAAATAACGGCCGCCTGGAGCCTGTTTGCCCCAAATGGTCACGGCCATGCCCAGGCATGAACAGCGGCTCAGATCCCCTCCGGCCAAGTAGAGTCCATGTTCGGCGGCCAGGGCGGTCATGCCCTGGAAAAAACCATTCCAGAAATCGTCCTCCAGATTTTCATTGACCATTAAATTCAGGGCAAACCCCAAGGGGACGGCGCCCATGGCGGCGATATCGCTGATGTTCACGGCCAGGGTCTTGTGGCCGATATCCCCTGGACGAAAATAGGATCGCCGGAAGTGCACGTTTTCCAAAAACAGGTCCGTGGACATGCAAATTGAGGATGGGCAGTCCAGCACTGCGCAGTCGTCGCCCCGTCCAAGAAGCAGGCCGTTATGCTCAACGGGAAAAAAGCGGTCGATCAAAGCCAGAAAGGCGTCCTCGGATGTGAGCAGGGAAGAAGCGGAGGGCGCGGCCATCAATCCTCCAGGATCACAAAGTCGGCCTGAATGATCTTCAGACCGAAGCCGGAAAAGTTGATTCGAAGGCGGCCAGGGGGAAGAACTTCCACGATTTTGCCCCGGCCGAAAATTTTGTGTCGACAAAAACCAAGGGGTCTGGGTGCGGACTTGACCGGCGCATTCCCGGGAAGCGCTTTTTGGCCCCGGGGAAGGGCTTGGTCTTGCCGACTCGAATGGCGCAAATGAAGCTGGCCCAGATAGTTTTCGCGCCACTCTTCGTAACAGTGCTCAGGCAATTCGCTGATGAACAGGCTGGGCACGGCCGGTTCACTGCCTCCCTGGAAGCGGTTGTAGACCGAGGACGGGACAAACAAGGCCAGATAGTCCCTGGCCCGGGTGCAGGCCACATAGAGCAGGCGACGCTCCTCTTCCATGTCCTCTTCGCGTTCCAGGGCATGTCGGGAGGGAAACCGACCGTTGACCAGATCGATAACCAGCACCGCGGACCATTCCAGGCCCTTGGCCGAATGCACCGTGGACAGAACCAGATGGTCATCCATCTCCTCGTCGTCCTGATCCGGGCTTTCCAGGGTCAGTTCGGTCAAAAAGGCGTCCAGGTCGTCGAATGCGGCGGCCATTTGCTGGAGTTGCTCCAGTCCTGCCTGTCGGCGGGGGTAGTCATCGGGATAGCGGAGCTGGAAAATGGGTGAATAGAATTCCAGAATCCGTTCCAGGGCGGAATCGGGCGCGGGTTTTTCCGCACGCAAGGAGTTGATCAAGGCAAAGGCCTGGTCCACGTCGGGAAATTTTTTGGCTAATTGGGCGATGAAGGCCTGGTCGCCTTCCAGGACTGCCTGGCAGAAGCGTGAACAGGTCTTTGGGCCCAGTCCCTTGACGTGGGACACGGCCCGAAACCAGGCCGGCAGGTCCGCCGGATTGAGGATCAAGCGCATATAGGCCAGCACGTCCTTGATGTGCGCCGCTTCGGTGAATTTGAGTCCGCCGTATTTGCGAAACCTTAGACCGATCCGGTTCAGGAGCATTTCCACGGGATAGGATTGGAATCCGGCTCGGAACAATATGGCGATGTCCCGCAATCGATAATTTTGGCTGAGTTCCAGAACCTTGTCCACCACCATCCTGGCCTGGGTCTGGTCGCTGACGGTGTGGATCAACTGCGGCTTGCGGCCATTCGCCCTCCGGGAAAACAGGTTTTTCTCGAATCTGCTGACCGCACCCCTGAGCACTGCGTTGGTCAAGTCCAGGATGGCTTGGGAGGAACGGTAGTTCTCTTCCAGACGGACAATCACGGTTTCGGGAAACTGCGTGGGAAATGAGAGGATGTTGCGCACTTCAGCCCCCCGGAAGGCGTAAATGGACTGGGCGTCGTCGCCTACGACCATCACGCCCCGGCCGTCCGCGGCCAGAAGGCGCACCAGTCTGGCCTGCACCTTGTTGGTATCCTGGAATTCATCGATCATCACATGGGGATGTCGGATACGCAGGAATTCCGTCAGGTCGGGACGTTCCAGCAACAGCCGCTCCATGTTGAAAAGCAGGTCGTCGTAGTCCATCAAACCGTGTCGTGTTTTGAACGCGGCATAGGCTTGGCTGATGCGCAGGATGTCCCCGGCATAGGGGATCAGATGCGGGGTTTCCTGTTCCAGCAGAACGGCCAGGTCGATTTCCTTGTTTCTGGACTTGCTGATCAGCCCCAGGATGGTGGTCCGCTTGGGAAAGGCCCTGTCCTTTTTGCCCAGCCCGAGTTCCGTGCGGATCTGGCCCACAATTTCGCGCATATCCGGGGCGTCCATGATCGTGAATCCTTCGGGAAAGCCAAGGGCCGGGGCATAGCGGCGCAGTACGGTCCAGGCGAAGGAATGAAACGTGCCCCCGGCCACGCCGCCCAATTCTCGGCCGATCAAATGGGCTGCCCGGCTGAGCATTTCCTGGGCTGCCTTGCGGGTGAAGGTCATCAGCAGGATGTTTTCCGGGGCCACGCCCTGCTGCACGAGGTAGGCCAGGCGAAAGGCAATGGTCCTGGTCTTGCCGCTGCCCGCGCCGGCAATGACCAGCAGCGGGCCCCGTGCGGCGCTGACCGCCTCCCATTGGGCGGGATTGAGGTGGCTGGTGAAGTCAATGGTCATCGGCAGTATTGTCAGGGATGATCATTCCGGAAAAAAAGGAATCATGTCTGGGTTTCAAAGTGGTTGCGCACAAGGATCAAGGGGGCGTCCGCCTGGAAAAAATGCAGCACCTCGCGGCCCACATCCCGGACACGCTGGGGAATGCTCCCGGCGCTGTCGAAAAAAAAGGCGTTGTGTGCCGTATGACACCCCTGGCGATGAGCCTTGTCAAAAACCTTGGTTGCGTTGAACTTGGCCCGCAGGCTGAATCCTGGTCGGGGCAGGCAGACCAGGTCCGGCACAAGCGGAGAGTCTGCCCCGGGATACAGCTTTCGGCCGTGGAACACCGCCTGCATGACGGGCGTTTCTTGCCAGGTCAAAGACAAAAGGGCTTGACGCAGCGTTTCTCGAAGTGCTTCCGCTCTGGATTCAGACAGGCGACCCCGGACAAATCTGGGAGTATGCAGATAAATTCGGCCGGGGTCCAGGGCAAAGGCCAATGTTTGCCTGGTGATATGTCGGCAATCCCATTCATTGTCCGGTGCACGTCCCAGGGCGAGCAGCCCCTGCTGTTTGAGCCAGGCATTCAGATCCGTCTCCGCGATCAGGCCGGCAAAGCCGTGGTCCGCGAGGACCATCAGCCGCTTGGGCTCGGGCAGGTCGGCGAAACGTTCCAGCACCTCGCCGATGAGGGCGTCCCATTTGGTCAAAAAGTCAAGGCAGGGCTCACGCCATGGGTGGTGCTCGTCTTCCAGGGCCGGGAACAGGAAATGGCCGAGCCGGTCCGTTTCGGTAAGCACAAGTACGAACAAATCCCAGGCCTGGTCCGGCCAGAGCAGGTCCAGGGCGGCCCGGCGGCCGCGCAAAGTGCTTTCCAGACTTTCCAGGAGGTATCGGGGATCATGTCCGCCTCGATCGGTGTCCGCTTCCAAAAGGTAACCCCGGTCGCGCAGTTGATGGGCCAGAAAAGGAGGGTACACGGCCCGGGAGAGTTCCGGGGCCGTGAAACCGGCTACGAGCATGCCCTTGAGGGGTTTTGCCGGATACATGTTGGGCAGGTTCACGATCCGGCTGGACAGACCGCGTTCCCCCAGGCGATCAAAGATGGTCCGGACGCGGATCTGGGTGGCGTCGGCGAAACGCAAAGCGTAGGAGTGCGGGTCCAGGCTCGTGAAACCGAAGATTCCATGTTCCTCTGGTCCGGCCGCGGTGAAAAACGAGGTCCAGTTCACCGGAGACAGTTCGGGCAACTCCGCCTGAATGGGACAGGCCCGGGGCGACAGGGCCAGTCTCGCCAGATTGGGCAACCGGCCTTCCCGGCATAGTCGAACTGCCGTGGAAAAGGGAAGGCCGTCCAAACCGAGGACCACCAGGCGGGAGCGAAAAGCGGTGTTCATGAAGGGTGGGGTGGGTTGTGTTCCAGGAAAAGATCCCGCGTTGTTTTTTGCAATGTTTCCACAGCGATCAGCTTCGCCACAGGCAAAGGCGATGTCCACGGCGGCAGGGCGGTCTGTTCAAATCCGGGCCAGGCCAGATACCAGGCATGGAGCAGCATCCCGGTGGAAACGGGCGGACCTCCGTACTTTTGATCGCCCAGCAGGGGATGGCCTTGGCCGGCAAGTTGGACGCGAATCTGATGGGTGCGTCCGGTGAGCGGAGCAACAAGCAGCAGGCTGCCGTTTTCCCGCCGAAGGATGGTTTGGACCACGGAGACGGTCTGTCGACCTTGCCCAAGGACCATTTTTTCCAGGCGGCCGTCATGTTTTTTGGATGACAGATCAGCGATCCGGGTCGGTTCATCCCAGCCGGTCAAACCTTGCACCCAGGCCAGATAGGCCTTGCAAACCAGCCCCGAGCGCCAGTGTTCGTGCAGTTCGCGCAGGCGCGCATAGCTTTTGGCCACGGCCAGCAGACCGGAAGTGTTCCGGTCCAGGCGGTGGACCGGGGTCGGCGTCCATCTGGATGCTTCAAAACGGATCTTGAGCCTCGAGGCCACCGAGTCCGAGTGGCTGCTGCCCGGATGCACGGGCAATCCGGAAGGTTTGACCACAATCAACAGGTCCTCGGTTTCGTGGAGGATGGTCAGGTCCCCGATGGGCGGCGCAAGGACATGAGTTTGGTTCAATACGTATGGGGGGATGCGGATTTCCTGGTTGGAGTGCAGCCGTGTGTTTGGCTTGGCCCTGGCGCCGTCCACCCGGACTTGGCCGGTGCGAATCCACCGCTGCAGCGCCGCGGAGGGAATGCCGCGGTCAAAACGGCGGGCCAGAAACTGGAGCAGCTTCTGGCCCGCTTCCGTGGGTTCAACCCGCCAATAACTCACCCCGGGCATGATGTTTTTCCGGGCTGATCGAAAACTATTCCAATCCAATATCCACGGTGGCCCCGTCTTCCTGGAGGGTTTCCAGTTCCAGGGCGTAGCTCAGAAGAACGGTTCGCCGCTGGGTGAAGCCGGTCACGCCGGGATGGGTGTTCACCAGCACAAAGAGCTGAGTGCGGCCGTCATTCATCAGATCGACCAGTCCGTAGTCAACCACCGTGCCCCGGATTCTTCTGGTCTTCCAGTTGATGTTCAGGTTGATGCCGTCCCAGAACAGGGCGTGGATTTCGCCTTGGGGGAAGTACCGGTACCGGGCGAAGAACTGGGCCGACACGGAGATGTTTCTGTTGACCAGCAGGTCCCAGCGTTGGCCATCCGGGGAAAGATTGACCGGCACGAGGCGGGACGGAATATAGTAAAAATCCTGGTAATCCCCGTCGAGGTCCTGCTCGATTCCAGGCAGTGATACATCCACGGTGAGCCCCAGGGCCGAGCCGGCGTAGGAGTCCTCGGTGACGGACTGAAAGGTGTTTTGCGAGGAAAAAACCCGGAGCTTGTCGCTGTGGTCCGCGACCACCACCTTGAAGTCGTCGCCTTGGGGCAGAAACGTGAAGTTGAAGACATTGGCTCCCTTGGGGAGGTTGATGGTCGGACCAGGTTCCAACGCGCCGCCCATGCGCAACATTTCATGCACACTGGTGTCAAAAAGTCTCTGGCGGCCTTTTTTTTGTCCAATGAGCGTGGGGGAATATTCGGGAGGAATGCGCGCAACATTGAGATACATGGGGATGCGTTCCTCGACCAGGACGAATTTGCCGTCAATAAAGTTCAAGATGAAGGATCGAGGCATCTCTTCCAGAATCGCAGAGACGATGATTTCCTGAAAGCCGTCGCGGTCGAGGTCCAGAAGACTGATGTTCAGGCATTGAAAACGGATCGGCGCCGCGTATTCCGCCAGGGGCATGAGCCGGTTTTCCACCACGTGGTAGGCCATGACCTTGTTGTCCGTGAGGATGAAAATTTCATTCTTGCCGTTGTTGTCCGCGTCACCTACAACCATGCCCAGGGAGGAAAAGGGCAGGGCCTGGCTGCGCCAGCGCCCAGGGGAGTCAGCCGCGCCGGCATAGAGGAATTCGGGGTTCAGATGGTACTGGGTTCGCTCCGGGCCGTATTCGTTGTAGATCAGGTCCGGGTGGGTCGGGCCGGCGGGCTTGGCCGCCTGGGGTGCCGGTGCGGCGGTCTCGGGTCTTCCGAAAATTTGGGCATTGACTTGCTTGGCGATATTCTCCAAAGCCGGGATCAAGTCGTTCAGAGCTACTTGAGCAGCCTGAGGATTATCCTGACCTTCGCGATCCACGAGATGCATGTCCAGGCTGGCCTGTTCGCCCAGGATGGTCACGCTGCCGTAGATCAGGTAGTCCACGTCCATCTCGGTCACCGCGGCCCGGGCCTGTTCCATGGATTCGGGCAGGGCCATGCCGGCTTGGGTGTTGCTTGCCTTGTCCAGGTCCTCGAACTTCCCGGTCCATTTCAGGCGAGAGGTAAGCATGGATTGAATGCCCTGGCCGAGATATGCGAATTGATCCGGACCATGGACTTCAAAGGGCAAAACGGCAAAGCGCCTTGGGGATTCAGCCCTGGCCGGGGTAAAACAGGACAGGATCAGAAGGGTGAAAAACATGAGTTTCAGAGCGTAACGCATGGGCATCTCCTTGAAAAACAGGCATAAAACGACAAGACAAGGCGGGGTTCGAATGTCATGCTGCGTGGTGTTCTCCTATGCTGACGGACAGCTGATCAGGAGCAACAAGCCTGACCTTGGCCATAACCTTTTGATTCACGGCTTTTGCCAGGATGGACAGGTCCAATTCCAATGCACGGGATTCAGGCAGGGCCGTTGCCGGACCGCGAATGCGCAGGCATTCGTGTTGATCATCGCTGAACAGGTCCGCGCCCAGCCAGAATTGCACTCCGGGCATGTGCCGGGGAAAGACGATAAATGACAAGTACAGCAGCCACAACCCGTAAATCTTGTCCTCCAGGGACATGGAAGGCGCATCCAAGAGCATGGAGAATTTTTTGTTCAAATCATCATAAAGTGAACCCAGCCGGGTTTCCAAAAGATCGAGAATGGGGCTTCGGCGCCCGGAGGGGCACAGATGCATGGTTTGATACAGGGCCGCGAACAAAGCAGCTTGCGGTGAACCGGTCGATTTGTCCGGGAACGGCTGCAAAGGTGCTGGCGCACAAGGGTTTGTCATGATGTGCTGGTCACGCATTAAACAAGAGCATATATTTTAGTCGCTTTCAAGAGCCAAGGCAAATTCTTTTAAGCGCCAGGCGCGCCAACAATCTTCAAGCCCTGCTCCCTTTCAATCATGCCTCGATACTTTCGCCTAGTCTGTCCCGTTGAACACATGGAACTGGTGGAAGACCTGCTTCGGGCCCAGGAGTACTCCTTCACCCCGGTGCCGTTTTCGCCTTGGGCGCGCAGGTTGGTGGACGAGCCCAAGCCCCTTGGCGCCTCCATTGCCGCGGCGTTCGGACTGATCTACATCCAGGATCGATCCTCCATGCTAGCGCCGCTGTTCTTGCAGCCTCCCGACGGAGGGCTGGTCGTGGACATGTGCGCCAGTCCAGGGAGCAAGTCCGGATTGCTGGCCCAGCTTGTGGGGCAAGCCGGTCTGGTGCTGGCCAATGAGCCCAATGAGCGTCGTTTGGGCACGCTTCGCCACAACCTCTCCGCCATGAACCTGGCCCAGGTCGCCACCTGCTGCTATCCGGGGCAACGCTTGTCCCTGCGCGAGGGAAGCATGCCGTACATCCTGCTGGACCCACCGTGCAGCGGGTGGGGGACTGCGGAGCGCAATCCACGGATTCGAGAAATTTGGCCGGAGCACAAGCTCAAACCGCTTGTGGACCTGCAACGCGAGCTGCTGCGTCAAGCCTCGCGGATGCTCGCCCCGGGAGGGCGGCTGCTGTACTCGACTTGTACCACCAATGCGATGGAAAACCAGGAGCAGGTTCAATGGGCTCTGGACAGCCTTGATCTTTCGGCTTCAACAATGCCGGTGTTGCCGGGCGTTTCTTCCGCTGTTTCACGATCCGGGCATCGATCATGGATGCAGGTGGATGCGGAGGTTTCAGAGGGACAAGGCTTTTTCTTCGCCCTTCTGGAAAAACCGGGCCAAGCCGACCTGGAGGATGCCGGGCACCATGTGCGATTCGACATGCTCGGCGAACCCGTTGACGTCCGTGCTTTTTACGGCCATGAGTCGGTTTCCTGGGAAAAATTGCCTCCCGGGCGGATAGTCAAGTTCAACAAGAGAGTTGTTTTCCTTCATGAAAAAACGGGCTTTTTTCCCAAGACGTTGTTTTGGCAAGGTTTTGAACTCGGTCGTGTGCACGGCCGTGCCCTTCACCTGAACACCAGATTGCGGCTGTTGCTTCCCAAGTTTCATTCACAAGCCGGGCTGCGCATCGACGATATACGGGACTTGCAAGCCCTGCTCCAGGGGCGCAGCCTGCCGTTGCCAGCCCATTTGGCCCAAGGCGTTCATGCCGGGCCAATGGGTCTTTACTGGCGGGAATTACCCCTGGGCTGGCTGACCGTGAAGGGGGCACGGTGCTTGTGGTCGCCGAGGTGAGATTCGGTCACTTTTCATGATGTTTTCTTTTTTGCAGTCTGTTGTTGTAACATTCAATAACCGCTTTGCGGTTGAGCATGCCCAGCAGAATTTGCGGGTCGTCTTCTTTGACCACCGGTATGCTGTCGATATTCTTGGCGGTGAATTTGCGCATGACGCTGCTGAGGTCTTCGTTCAGGGTCACGCTGAGCACCTGTTTTTGGGCCAGTTCGTCCATGACGATCAGGCTGTTCAATCCTTCCTCAAACAAAAATTCCCGGACATCGGTGCTGGAAAAGATGCCCTGCATCCTTCCCTGGGGGTCAACCACCGGGAAATAATGTTGCTTGGTATACTGAAAGATTTTCTTGAAATCACTAAGCCGCATGTCTTGAGGAACAAGGGAAGGAATTTCGATTTTCTTCTCCAGATCTTTGACCTTGATGGATTCCAGGATGTCCACGAAAAAGTCGCCCATATGGGCAGGGGATTGGGTGCGGTTTTTGACCTGCTTGGAAAAAATGGTCCAGCCCTGTGAAGCCAGGTAGCAAAGGGAGCATACCAGCATGCTGGGCAGCAGCAGGTGGTAGGAGCTGGTCATTTCGCTGATGAAGATGACGGTTGAAACGGGAGTGTTGGACACTCCGGCGAAAAAACCCGCCATGCCTACGATGACGAAGGAGGCGGGCTGCGCAATCAGTGCGGGGAAAAGACCGTGAAAAATTTTCCCCACCATTCCGCCGATTGCTCCGCCGATGACCACTGACGGGCCGAAAACGCCTCCGCTTCCTCCGGACCCGATACTGAATGAGGTGGTTAAAATTTTCCCTGCGGCCAAGGCCAAGAGCGCCATGACGGTCAGTTCGTTGTTCAGGGCCTGCTGCACATATCCGTAACCGAAAGACAGGGTCTGGGGCAGGAAAAACCCGATGATTCCCGTCAACAGGCCGCCCAGGGCCGGCTTGAAATGGTTCTTGATTTTCAGTTTTCGAAAAATGCGGGTTATGGAATAAAAACATTTAACGTACATCCAGCCGAAAGCAGCCAAGACAAGGGCCAGAACGATATAGGGACCGAGTTCCAGAGGGTTTTGGAAAGTCATCGGAGGGGCCTGGAAGAGGGCTCCCCAGCCGAAAACCATGCAAAAGGTGCAGTAGGCGATGACAGAAGACAATCCGGCTGGAATGATCACCTCGGTTTCCATTTCCGGGTCCCTGTAGAGCACTTCCGCTGCGAACAAGGCCCCGGCCAGGGGCGCCCTGAAGATGCTGCCCACGCCCGCGCCCACGCCCGCCGCGAGCATGATCCTCCGTTCCCTGCTGCTCAGTTTCAATTTGGTGGCGATAAAAGAGCCGAAGCCCGCTCCGATCTGGGCAATGGGCCCTTCCCTGCCCCCGGAACCTCCCGAAGTCAGGGTAATGGCCGAGGCCAGTGTCTTGATGATCGGCACCCTGCCCCGAATGAAACCACCCTTGTTGTGGTAGGAGTCTATGGCCGCATCCGTGCCGTGTCCTTCGGCTTCCGGGCTGAAGGTGTACACCAGCCATCCGCTGATCAACCCCCCCACGGCGGGGATGATCAGCAGGATGTAGCGATTGAATTCGCGGCCGGAGGAAGCGAACATGCGCTCCTCCCCGGCCGGGGTCGGGGGGTGGTGGCCGGCCAGAATATCCATGAAAAAATGGATCCCGATTTCACACAGAAAGTGAAAAACAATGGATCCCAGTCCGGCGACCAAGCCGATGGAGATGAACAGCACGCCCCACCGGCTCATGGAAGAGAGCTTGGCTTGGATTTCAAATTTCATGCGCGCATCTCGGGGGGATTTGAAATCGAAGCGTCAAAAACATGGAAGAACGATTATCCTCGGGATTCGACCTCGACAAGATGGGCCTCCGGCGAGGCGAGGATGCGCCGGGCCAGCAGGATGTCTTCCCGAATGCGGGAGGTCAGGGCCTGCACATCAGGAAATTTTTGCTCGCTGCGCAGACGCTGGACAAAATGGATGCGCACCTCCTGGCTGTAAATGTCCCCGGCGAAATCAAGAATATGCACTTCCACGGAGAGAACATGGTTGCCGAATGTGGGATTGAAGCCGATATTGGCCACGGCCGGCAGGATCTGCCCCGCATGTTCCGCCCAGACCGCATAGACGCCGGTCTGGGGAAACAATTCATCCTTGAGGCGCAGGTTGGCCGTGGGAAACCCCAGAAGCCGGCCTCCCCGGTTGCGACCGGCGACCACCTTGCCTTCCACGCGGTAAAAGCGCCCCAAAAGAGGGCGCACCTCCCAGACAAGACCGGCCTGGACCATGTCCCGGATGCGGGACGAGCTGACAACGGCGTCGTTGATCAGCACGGGGCCGACCTGCTCGACTTGGAATGCGAATCGTCTTCCCAGCTCACTGAGCAGGGCAAAGTCGCCCTTGCGGTTGCGGCCGAAGGCGTAGTCGTAGCCGATGACCATCTCCCGCATCCCCAAGCCGTTGAGCAAATATGTCTTGACGAACTCCTCGGGCTCAAGAGCGGCCAAGTTCTTGGTAAATTCCAAACAGAGCGTGAAATCAATGCCCAAGGAGGAGATCAGTTCGAGCTTTTGGGGAGTGAGCGCGATGAACGGCGGGGTGTGGGTGCCCACCAGGACCCGCAGCGGATGAGGATCAAAGGTCACGACGACGCTGGCCAAGCCCACGGACAAAGCCTTTTGTCTGGTCCTCCAGAGCAGCTTTTGATGCCCCATGTGCACCCCGTCGAAATTGCCGATGGTCACGCAGGAGGACTTGACCGCTTCGCGGGCTTCATGGAGGTTGTGCAATACATGCATTCCTGGTGAGTCTCCTCTCAAGGCTGGTGGCTTTTCCCCTCCCAGCACCCATGGATATCTTCGCGCCGAGAACGGTCAATGATCGCGTCGGCGTTGCTCGCCGTGGCCGGGAAGGCGGCCCGGGATTCTTTTCATTGCGGGACGAAACGTTGATTCCAGGGAGCATTTTCAACGTTTCGTGCAAGAGCAGGCACACGTGAATTTGGGATATCTAGCCCAAACGCATCCGACCTTCAACCGAACAGTGCGTTCCGGGCGGGATTCCGTTTAAGTCGTTTGCAAGAGTCTCAATGTCACCAGGAAAGAGGGCTGCCAGGACACGCTCTTCCCGCGTTGCAGACTCCCTCCTGCCCTGGGCAGGGCAAGCTCGGTCAAGCAGACCCGCGCTCGTCATGCATCTCCAGGCCAGCCTTCGAGATTGTCATTCATTTCCCAAGGCAAGGGAAAATACTTGGTCGGGATTCTGGTCGTCCCGAGAGCGTGATTTGTCTCGACGGTTGAAAAAAAAAGTGTATCCCCCCCTTGCCAATCCTTACGGTTCAGGGTAGAAATTCTCTCTTCGTGCCGAAGTGGTGGAATTGGTAGACACGCTAGGTTCAGGGTCTAGTGGGGGTTCCCCCGTGGGAGTTCGACTCTCCCCTTCGGCACCAGTAAAGAGATCAAAGGGGCTCCGACAAAAAGGTTGGACCCCTTTTTTATTTTATCGGATCGATCAGGCCTGCTCGCACAGGCGAGGACATTGCCGCTGAATGGTGCATCGATCCCGTGCGTTTGCACGGGCCGAACAAAAGGGCACGGATGTTGAATGAACTTCCCCGGATGCTTTATGCCGACGCCCGGGGGCGGATTTTCGATCAGCCGGATCTGAACATGGTCTGCCGTCTGGGGGAGGAGCTGCGGCCCCCGCGGCCGCAAGAACTGATCCCCCTGCCCGGGGAATGCGAGCTGTTTTTGCTGCCCGGCCGGCGCGCCATGGGGTGGGACGAGCGGGCCCGCTGCCTGGTGGTGCACGAGCAAACGGCCGTGGCCGCGTTTGTAAGTCCCGGCCATACCCTGACGGCGATCTGCGCCTATCAGGGCGATGAGCAGGCGCCGGTCTTGCCGCTTTTCGCCTATGCCGCCGCGGGCTATGCGCAAGGACGGTTCTGGGTTTGCGCCGCACAAGTCGACCAGGATCCCAGGCAGAGGTTTGCAGGGATCTCCAGGGAGCGCATTCATCTGGGCGCGCGGCAGTGGCTGAAGGCCTTTCCGAACAATCGCCTGGTGCGCCACCTGACCAACTGCGCGCTGGTTTCCTCGTGTCCGGCCGCCCGCAATCTGGTCTTGGGCCGATTCGAGGCCCCGTTGCCCACATCCCAAAGCTGCAATGCCCGGTGTCTGGGCTGCCTTTCCCTGCAGCCGCCGGACTCGGGGTTTCCTTCGACCCAAAAGCGGATCACCTTTCGGCCTTCGTCCGGGGAAATACTGCAGATCATGCAGCGTCATGCCCGCCGGGAGCAGCGGCCCATTTTTTCCTTTGGCCAGGGCTGCGAAGGGGAGCCGTTGACCGAAGCGGTCTTGATCATGGACGCAGTGAGAAGATTCAGATCAGTCAAGGGACCGGGCACAGTGAACATCAATACCAACGCCAGTCTGCCGGACACGATCCAGCCCCTGGCGCGGGCCGGCGTGTCCTCCATCAGGGTCAGCCTGAACAGCGCCATCCCGGAGAGGTACGCCGCTTACCATCGCCCTCAGGGTCATGCATTCGAGGCGGTTCAAGAGAGCATCCGCCAGGCGAAAAAGTCCGGCTTGTTCGTTTCGCTCAATCTTTTGTATTTCCCAGGCGTCAGCGACACCGCGGGGGAAGTTGAAGCCCTCATCGATTTGGTCAGGGCGGAGCGGGTGGACTTTATCCAGATGCGCAACATGAATCTGGACCCGGAACTGTATCTGCGCCTGGACCCGAAAGGTCCGGGGCCGGCCATGGGACTGATCGCTTTTCTGGAAACCGTGGCCAAGGCCGCGCCTTGGGTGCGCTTTGGCTATTTCAATCCGTATCTTGAAAAATGAAAGCAATCAGAAAACAATTTGCACGCGCTCCTTGTCCTGACCGTCCCGTTCCCGCAGGCTGCCGATCAGCCAGGCCTCCTGGTCCTGGGCGTGGAGCCGGGAGATGATTTCGTCGGCATGCTCCTGGTCCACCACAAGAATGAAGCCGACCCCCACATTGAAGATCTGATGCATTTCCTCCCAGGACAGGCGTGCCGATTGCTTGAGCCAGAGGAATTCCTGGGGCACAGGCCAGGAGCCGAACTGGATCGAGGCCACAAGACCGCGGGGGATGATCCGGGGGATGTTGTCGTAAAAACCGCCGCCGGTGATGTGGACCATGCCCTTGATGGGCAGGTCCCGCAGCAGGTTGAGTACCGGTTTGACATAGATTCTCGTGGGGCAGAGCAATACGTCGGCCACGCTGCGTTCAAGTCCGGGAAAAGTATCCTCCCCGTCCAGTTTTGACCGGGCAAAAACCTTGCGCACCAGGGAATAGCCGTTGGAATGCAGTCCCGACGAGGCCAGGCCGATCAGGTGATCCCCGACGCAGCAACCTGATCCGTCGATGATCTTGGTATCCTCGACAATGCCTACGCAAAAACCCGCCAGGTCGTACTCTCCAGGGGCATAAAAATCCGGCATTTCCGCTGTTTCCCCTCCCAAAAGCGCGCACCCGGCCTGTCTGCAACCCGCGGCAATACCCGTGACCACCTGTTCGGCCTGGGTCAGATCAAGCTTGCCTGTGGCAAAGTAGTCCAAGAAAAATAGAGGCTTGGCGCCTTGCACCAGGATGTCGTTGACATTCATGGCCACCAAGTCGATACCTACAGTGTCGTGACGATCAAAGGCAAAGGCCAGTTTAAGCTTCGTGCCCACGCCGTCGGTGGACGCCACAAGGACCGGTTCGGTGAACCGGTTCATGTCCGGTTTGAACAGCCCGCCGAATCCTCCGATGTCCGAGAGCACGCCCTTGGTGGAGGTGCCGGAGATCAGGTTTTTAATCCGGGAAATCAGCTCGTTTCCGGCGGCAATGTTGACACCGGCCTGTTGATACGCATCAAAACGGTTGGACATGGACAGCTACTCCTTTGATGATAATGACGGCTGTATGATAATACACTATAAATCCGTTGCCCGGCAAACTCAAGAAAAACCATGCGGAAAACCTCGTTTAACTCTTTTGGAAAACATTTTTATCGTTGTCCCAGGCCGGTAAGCCTTGCCGCCGTCTTGGCCGTGCTGGCATTGCTTGCCTGCACGCCTTTTTTCCCCTGGGTCGACATTTCTTCCCCGAATGCTATGTTCATTGCCCAGGCGCGGGATACTTTGGTCATTGACCAGGACAAGCAGACCGGCGACCGGGTGATCCAGGCGGTCCCTTCCGATAAAGTTCCCCAGGAGACCGAAACGGGCATTGGGCGGGATCAAGAAACGGGCGACCGGGTCATGCGTGTCGCTCCTTCGCCGACACGCAGGCAGGACGAGGATGTGCTGATCGGCCCCGTGTTCATTTCCCCGGAGATCACTTGGCCTGATCAGCGCACTCCCCGAAAACGGCAGTAGGAGGTTGCCATGGAGTCAAGCCAGCACGAAGCCTTGTTGTGGAAACCGTTGAAGGATGGAAAGGTGCAGTGCCGTTTATGTGCGCATTTTTGCGTCATTGTGCCCGGAGAGCGCGGCCTTTGCGGGGTCCGTGAAAACAGGGACGGGCGCTTGATGACACTGGTTCGCGACAAAGTGGCGGCGCTGAATCTCGATCCGGTGGAAAAAAAACCCTTGTATCATTTTTTTCCAGGAACCAAGACCCTGTCTTTGGGAACCATGGGCTGCAATCTTTCCTGCACCTTTTGCCAGAATGCCGGCCTGTCGCAGTCTCCCAGGCAGGGCAAGGCCATCCGGGGCGACCGGATCAGCGGAGCGCAGATCGTGGCCCTGGCCCAACAGGCCCATGCAGCGAGCATTTCCTACACCTATTCGGAGCCCACGATTTTTTTTGAACTGGTGGCGGAAACAGCCCGCCTGGCCCTCAAGGAGGGACTGCGAAACATCATCGTCAGCAACGGGTTCCAGAGTCCGGAATGCTTGGAGGCCTGGGGAGAGTTGATCCACGCAGCGAACATCGATCTCAAGGCCTTTCGGGAAAGGTTCTATCACGAGCAGTGCGGGGCCAGGCTGAAGCCGGTTCTGGAAAACCTGAAAGCCATCCGCGGACTGGGATGGTGGCTGGAAGTGACCACCCTGGTGATTCCAGGTTTGAACGACGACCCGGCCGAGCTGCGGGACATGGCCGGCTTCATCGCCCAGGAGCTGGGGCCGGACACGCCCTGGCATTTGTCCCGGTTTCATCCGGATCATGTGCTTCTGGATCGCCCCCCCACCCCGCAGGCAACCCTGGAAATGGCCTGGGACATCGGAAAGCAGGCCGGCTTGCGCTATGTTTATTTGGGCAACATCGTTTCCGCCCATGACGGCGAGAACACTTTTTGCCCGGACTGCGGGGCGGTGCTCCTGAAACGGATGGGCTTTGCCGTGCGCAACGTCGGGTTGCGGGATGGGGACTGCAGCCATTGCGGCAAGACCCTTCCGGGCCGCGGTCTGGAAAAGATTCCAGGGGCTGGCCAGCAGTGATCGTGGTCTATACGGGGGAGGGCAAAGGCAAGACCTCCGCCGCTCTGGGCCAGGTCATCCGGGCCCTGGGACACGGTTTGCGCGTGGCCTGCGTCCAGTTCATGAAACGCGACGGCGTGGCCGGCGAACAGCGCATCTTGAAGCAACTCCTGCAGGATGATTTCCTGGCCGGAGGACTGGGCTTTTTCCGGGACCGGAAAGAGTATCCCAGACACCGGGCAGCAAGCCTGGAGGCGTTGAACTGGGCGAGGGAAAAAGTGGCCTCGGGCGTTCAGGTCTGCATCCTGGATGAAGCCATCTGCGCCTTGCACCAGGGACTGATCCTTGCGCAGGAATTAAAAGACATGCTGCAAACCGCGGCCACGCATGGCGCCCATGTGGTGCTTACCGGCCGCGATGCACCAAACTGGCTTGTGGAGCAGGCGGATATCGTCACGGAAATGGCCTGTCGCAAGCATCATTTCAGCGGGGGCCAAACTGCGGTCCGGGGCATGGAGTACTGATCAAGGCGGCTTTGTTCTCATCGAGTCTGCCCAGGGAAACGGCCGCTTCCCCTGTTATGGCCGGATTTGCACGCTTGCCGCATGTTGCAGACTCCCTCACTGCCTGCGTTGGTCAAAACCGATGCGCTGGAAAGAGCTGGATGTTGCGCATCATTTCCCGACATCGGTGTTGACGTACGCAGGACAAACTCGGTCAGGCAGTGCAACGCGCGTTTAACATGTTGTTCCGGCCTGCGCAGGTGGACCGGGTCTTGGGCAGAGAGGAGACGGGCACGACTTTAAGGGATCCCCGGGAGTTCTAGGCGGTCGCCTTGCCTTTTTCGGGTCGCAAGGTTAGGTGAACGTGATTCGGGGCGTAGCGCAGTCTGGCAGCGCACCTGCCTTGGGAGCAGGGGGTCGCTCGTTCAAATCGAGTCGCCCCGACCAGTGAAAACAAGGGGTTGCTGATGACGGTCAGTAGCCCCTTTCCTTTTTGGTGGGAATCCGGAGGGATTTTTTATAGACTCCTTCGAAGATATTTATCGTTGTTTTTTCCCTGTCGCTGATGCTGTTCAGACAGGTTTCTGTTGTTATCCGGCATTCATGTCCGAGAATCCATGGAACGGCCCCGATGGGAATATTTAAACTGTCCATGACCTATGCGCTCGAATGCCTGCGAGCATGAAACCGGGCAAGGGGCAAAAGCTCACTTGACGACAAGCGATTATGCGAGAGGCTTTTTGTTTTGAGGGGCAATGTTATTGATTCCATCCTCGTCCGGGAATAAAATTAGCACAAAGGAGGTGCTCTCCATGAAAACAATTGGCCTTCTTGGCGGAATGAGCTGGGAATCAACAGTTACATACTATCAAGTGATCAATCAGCAGGTGAAAACCAGGTTGGGAGGACTTCATTGCGCCAAAATAGTTCTGCAGAGTGTGGATTTTCATGAAATCGAACAGATGATGAACGCTGGCCATTGGGGCGGGATCGGCGATTATCTGTCCGCGCTGGCCAGGTCTCTTGAGGCAGCCGGGGCAGAAATTCTTGTCTTGTGCACAAACACTATCCACAAAGTGGCTCCACGCATTGAAGCATCGATTTCCATCCCTTTCCTGCACATCGCTGATGCAACCGCCAATGAAATCAAACGGACCGGCCTTGATGTTGTTGGATTGTTGGGCACCAAGGTTACCATGGAGGAGGAATTTTTGGTTGAACGATTTCGCAGCCACGGTATTTCCATACTGATCCCTCGGCCAGCCGAGAGAGATATCGTCCATCAGGTGATCTTTGATGAACTTTGCCTGGGCAAGATCAACGAAATATCCAGGGAGGCTTACGCGCAGATTATCGCCCGGATGGCGGCGCAAGGCGCGCAAGGCGTGATCCTTGGCTGCACGGAAATAGGCAGCTTGATCAACCAGGCAGCATCTCCGCTGCCTCTTTTTGATACGACGATTCTCCACGCGCAGATGGCGGTGGATATGGCCCTTGCACAGGAATGGTAGGCATTCTGGACGGAAAACTATGCGACAATATTCGACCGAGCAATTGGACAGGTTCAAATCAGCATTCGAGAAGTATATGGATGCCTATATGACTCGAAGAGACTTGGCATCATTGCGGGAAATGGTCACGGAAGATTTTTGCGGTTCAGGCACAGGGCTTGACGAAGTTTTCTATGACCTGCAAGTTTACCGGGAAAGCGGCAAAGAGATCGACTTGGTTTTGCTGGATTTGAACATGCCGGGCATGGGCGGCCATAAATGTCTTCAGGAATTGTTGCAGCTTGATCCTTCGGTGAAGGTGGTCATTGTCAGTGGCTATTCAGCAATGCATTTTGGCAAAAACACCATCGCATCAGGCGCCAAGGATTTCATCAGCAAGCCATATCAGTTGACGGAACTGGAGGCCAAAGTGCGGGAGGTGCTGTCAGGCTAGTTTTTCCGACACACAGGATCTATTGTCCTCCCACCCTGATGATCAACAAGGCTGCCCGGAAAGCCTTGCGCTCATCTTGTTCGCTCCATAGGAGTATCGCATGCCAAACGACAAACCTTCGCGAAAAGAAAGCGATCTTCAGTATCCCGGTCATGCTGAGTGTCTTGACCTCCTGACGGACGCCCCGATCGGGATGTTCACAACCACCCTTGAAGGCAGGTTCCTGTTTGTCAATGCGGTATTGGCGAAGTGGCTGGGCTATGCATCATTCCGTGAACTCAAGGATTTGATCACGGATATTGGCGGACAACTCTACGCCGACCCCGAGGAAAGAAAGCGCATCAAGCAGCTACTGGTGGAAAATGGCGAGGTGTTGAACCATGAATTTCGGGCGCTTTGCCGAAACGGCGAAGTTATCTGGGCATGCATGAACGCCCGCATGTTTTCTGATCAAAACGGAAAAGCCTGTATTCATGGTTTTGTCACGGATGTCACCGGCCGCAAGCGGATCGAGGAGGCCCTGCGGTCCAGCGAAGAGTGCTACCGGCTTCTTTCGGACGTGACCATGGAGGGCATCGCCATTCATCGCCACGGCCTGCTCAAGGATTTGAACACGTCCCTGGCGAAAATGCTCGGCTACGCGCGCGAGGAATTGCTCGGCAAGAACATTGTGGAACTGGCCATTCATGAAGACGATCGAAAGATTGTGTTGGCAAATATCGGCAAAGATTATGCCCGCCCGTACGTCATCAGGGGCGTGAAGAAGAACGGAGAGATTTTTTTCGCCGAACTTGAGGCCCGTAACTTCACAATGCAGGGTGAAATGCTGCGGGTGGCGGCGGTGCGGGACATTACCGAACGCATGCGGTTCAAGGAGGATTTGCGGGAAAGTGAGGAATTTCTCAACAGTATCATTGAGAACATCCCGAATATGATTTTTGTCAAGGACGCGCAAACTCTCGAGTTCGTCAGGTTCAACAAGGCGGGTGAGGATTTGGTGGGCAGCAACCGGAAGGATTTGCTCGGCAAGAACGATTATGACTTTTTTCCGAGGGAACAAGCGGACAGTTATGTTGAAAAAGACAGGGAGGCCTTGGCTAACGGACGACTGGTCGATATTCCCGAAGAGCGGATCCAGACACGTTGCCGGGGCGAACGCATCCTGCACACCAAGAAAATTCCGATCATGGGGAGGGACAAAAAAACCAAGTATCTTCTGGGGATCTCGGAAGACATTACCGAGAGCAGGCTGGCGGAAGCTGCGCTGCGGACCAGCGAGGAGAAATATCGCGAGCTTTTTGAAAACGTGCCAGTGGGCATTTTTCAGACAACAGCCAGAGGCCGCTACCTGTCGATCAACCCGGAATACGCACGCATCGTCGGGTACGCGAGTCCGTCGGCAATGATGAACCAGGTTACGGATATCGCCGCCCAGCTCTATGTCCGACCCGAGGATCGGGAACGCTACAAGAATCATCTGCAAGAGCATGGACATGTCAGGAATTACGAGGCGGAGTTGAAGCGCCGCAATGGTCAATCATTCTGGGTGTCCATGAACACCATTGTCCATCATGATCCTGACGGCGAAGTCGTCTACAGCGGATTTCTGACGGACATCACCGAACGCAAACGGGCGGAACAGGAGGACCTGCTCAACTATCAGCGCACCCAGGCGCTGCTGCGGCTCGGGCAGATGACCCGGGCAACGCTCAAGGAGATCACGAACTTTGCGCTGGAACAGGCCGTTACACTGACCAGGAGCAAGATCGGCTACCTGGCGTTTCTCAACGAGGATGAAAGCGTTATGACCGTACACTCCTGGTCGGAATCGGCCATGAGGGCGTGCAAGATTGCTGACAAGCCGATCCTCTATCCTGTCGCGGCGACCGGGCTTTGGGGTGAGGCTCTCCGGCAGCGCAGACCCGTCATCACCAATGACTACCATGCGGCGAGTCCCTGGAAAAAGGGGTATCCCGAGGACCATATCCAGGTTTTTCGGCATATGAATGTCCCTGTTTTCAGCGACAATAGAATCGTGATTGTCGCGGGCGTCGGCAACAAGGAAGGGGAGTACGCTGAAAGCGATGTTCAGCAGATAACCCTGATCATGCAGGCCATGTGGGTCTTGATCAAGCGGAAGCAAGACGAGGAGGCCGTCAGGCTCAACGAGTCCCGCCTGGAAAGTCTGCTGCGCATCAGCCAGCACCCATCAGAAAACATTCCCAATCTGCTCGACTTCGCCCTGAACGAGGCCGTTGCCCTGACCGGCAGTGAGATCGGATACATTTTCCTCTACGACGAGGACAGGATGGAGCTGACCCTGAACACCTGGTCCAGAGAGGTCAAAAAACGGTGTGCGGCAAAGGGCCCCCAGAGCGTCTTTTCATTGCGGGATACGGGGCTTTGGGGGGAAGCCATCCGCCAGAAAAGACCGATCATGATCAACGACTTCAACGCTCCCGGTCTTCGCAAAAAGGGGCTGCCCCCGGGGCATCCGCCGCTGCATACATACCTGACCATCCCCATTGTCAGCCAGGGCCGCATCATGGCCGTGGTGGGCGTGGCCAACAAGCCGGATGCCTACAACGAGTCGGACATACGCCAGCTGACCTTGATGATGGACGCGGTGTGGATGATCGTTCAGCGCAAAAAGGCCGACGAGGAACGGGAACGGCTCCAGATGCAGCTGCTGCAAGCCCAGAAGATGGAGTCCATCGGCACGTTGGCCGGGGGAGTGGCCCACGACTTCAACAACCTGCTGCAGGCCATGAGCGGCAATGTTCAACTTCTGCTTGCAAACAAGCAGCAGGACCATCCGGACGTACGTCGCCTGCATACCATAGCCAAATCCATTGACCGTTCAGCCCGTCTTGTCCAGCAGCTGCTGATTTTCAGCCGCAAAGCCGAGGTGCAGCGGCAAAGAGTGGACTTGAACCACGAAGTGCGGGAGACTGCCAGAATTCTTGAACGGACCATTCCCAGAATGGTCAGGATCGAGCTGCGTCTTGACGAGCAGCTGTGGCCGGTCCATGCCGACCCGGCCCAGATCGAGCTGGTATTGCTGAACCTGGGAAGCAACGCTGCCCACGCCATGCCGGACGGGGGCCGTCTGGTGGTCGAGACCCGCAACGTGATCCTGGACGAGGGTTTTGTCCGGAGGCACTCGTGGTCGAGGCCGGGCGGGCATGTGCTTTTGTCCGTCACGGACACGGGCTGCGGCATGGACAAAAGCACCCTGGAGCATATTTTCGACCCCTTTTTCACCACCAAGGAGGTGGGGCTGGGCACGGGCCTGGGGCTGGCGTCGGTCTACGGCATCGTCAGGTCCCACGACGGGCTCATTCTCTGCTCCAGCGAACCGGGTCAAGGCACGACATTCAAGATCTATTTGCCCGCCGCGCCAAAGCCGGAGGGAACCGTCGATGCCGCGGCTCATGAGGGCAAATCCGCTCATGTGGGATCTGGGACCATTCTTGTGGTGGACGACGAGGAGGTCATCCGGGACGTGACCCGGGAGGCCCTGGAGGGGTCGGGCTACGCCGTGATAGGCGCGGCCAGCGGCGAAGAGGCCCTGGTTGTGTACGCCGGGAAGGGACAAACCGTGGACATGGTCATTCTGGACCTGAACATGCCCGGCATGGGCGGCCGCCGGTGTCTCGAGCAATTGCTGGAAATCAACCCCGAAATCCGGGTGCTCATTGTCAGCGGATATTCGTCCGCCGGACAGGCGCGGGAGATTTCCCATGGCGCGGCGGGGTTCCTGGGTAAACCGTATCAGCTGGCCGAGCTGCTGAGCAAGGTGCGCGGGGTACTGGAGGGCGCAAAACCTCCTGACGGCGCTTCACCTTCCGCAACAATCTGACACGAACAGCGGTTTCCTGTTGCGACAGGCGCGGACATCCCTGCTGCGCCGCTGTTTTGCCGGGGTCCCGCAAGGCATGGTCGTGGTTCTGTACATTTTTTATGGTATGAACTATAATTTATAATTTTTTAAAGATTTGAGGTATCCTTATGAATCATCTTGATTTTGCTTCGTTGAAGCTGTTCATTACAGGGCCCACGTTCATCCGCGACCAGGTGAAACAGGCGGCCCTGCTGCCCGAGTTCGGACACCGCGATACGGAGAACGCGAAGCGCTTCGGGCCGATCATGGCCAATCTCAAGGCCCTGGCCGGCCTGCCCGTGGACACCGACTACCAGGTGGTCATCTACAACGGCTCGGGGTCCACGGCCATGGAGTCGTCCATTCGCTCCCTGGCGGCCGACAACGATCTGGTGCTCAACGTATCCGTGGGCGCCTTCGGCGATCTTTACCACAAGATGGCCGTGGTTAACGGCAAGCAGGCCAGGCAGCTCAGCTTCGAGCCCGGGCGGGCCGTGGACCTGGACCTGCTGGAAAAGACCATGAGGCAGGCCAACCCACAGGTGGTGACCATTACCCACAACGAGACCTCCACGGGCGTGACCAACGACATCGCGGCAGCCTGCAGGCTGATCCGCGCCCACAACGCCCTGCCCCTGGTGGACGGGGTGTCCATCTTCGGCGGCGCGCCCAGCCTGATCAGCGAGTCCCGGCCGGCCATGTATTGCACCTCAACCCAGAAGTCCCTGGGCCTGCCCGCGGGCTTCGGAATCGCCTTTGTCGGCCCGGACGCCGTGGCCAAGGCGGAAAAGGTGAAGTTTCGCGGTCACTCCTCGGACATTCTGGCCCAGCTCGGGCGGTCCGCCAAGACCCAGACATTAACCACCCCCAACTGCACCTTGGCCAACCAGATGCGTGTGCAGCTTGATCACATCGTGCATGGCGAGGGCGTCCAGAACCGCTTTGACCGCCACCTGAAGATGCGCGACATGGTCCACGCCTGGGTGGAGACCCTGGACGGATTCGAGCTTTTCGCCCAGGCGGGCCGTCGCTCGCCCACACTGACCGCGGTGCGCTGCCCGGGCGGCATGTCCGTACAAGATTTGAAGGCGCTGAAGGAAGCCATGCGGGCCCAGGGGTATTTGTTCGATCCCGGCTACGGCAAACTTAATGACGCGCTGGCGGCCCAGGGCAAGGCCGTCCTGTTCCGCATCGGGCACATGGGCGACATCACGCCGGATATGCTCGAGGAATACCTGGACATTTTGAAACATGCACTGCAAGCGAGGTAACCCATGAAGATACTGGCCAATGACGGCTTGGCGGACGAGGCTCTCTATTACTTGAAGCAGGAGGGGTTCGCCGTGGACACCCTCAAGCGCGACCCCGACCAGCTGGTCAAAGATATCCCCGGATTTGACGCGCTCATCGTACGCAGCGCCACCAAGGTCACGCGGGAGGTGATCGAGGCCGGTGCCGGCAATGGCGCGAAGTTAAAGATCGTTGGCCGCGGCGGCGTGGGCACGGACAACATTGACAAGGAGGCGGCCAAGGAATTCGGCGTGATCGTCAAGTTCGCGCCCCAGGGCAACACCAATGCCGCAGCCGAGCACGCCCTGGGTCTGATGTTCGCCATTGCCCGCCGCGTGCCCTTTGCCCACTGCTCGCTGAAGGCCGGCGTCTGGTACAAGAAGGCCTTCATAGGCTGCGAGCTGATGGGCAAGACCCTGGGCATCATCGGCTGCGGCCGCATCGGTCAAGCCCTGGCCGCCAAGGCCAAGGGCCTGGGCATGCGCGTGATCGGCGTGGACGTCTTTCATGCCATTGATTCCCAGGCCGAGTACGTGGACACCAAGCAGGAACTGCTGGAGCATTCCGACTTTGTCAGTCTGCACACCGGCGGTACGGACGTGATCATCGGCGAGGCCGAGCTGGCCCTGATGAAGTCCACGGCCTTCCTGATCAACGCCTCGCGCGGCATGAACGTCTCCGAGGAAGCCCTGTACAAGGCCTTGAAGGAAAACCGCATCGCTGGGGCGGCCATGGACTGCTTCGAGGTGGAGCCCAAGAGGGAGGGCGAGCCCTTCCTGAGCAGGCTGCGCGAGCTGGACAACATCGTGTTCAGTGCGCACCTGGGGGCCAGCACCCGCAACGCGGTGCTTCGCACCAGCCTGGAGATCGCCGAGGTCGTGGCCAACTATCTGCGCCGGGGGGATTTCCAGAGCTCGGTGAATGTGGGCGAGACCGTGGAGGAGGAGGGCAGGCGCATCTACACGCTGTTCATCACCCATGAGGACAAGCCCGGCATGTTCGGCAAAATCGCCACGACATTGGGCAATTTGGGCGTCAACATCCGGGAGAACAATTCGCGCCAACTGAAGGACCTGGTCCAGACCGTGTACACCATCCACCAGGCCCCCACGGACGAGGTGGTGACCGCGCTCAAGGCCATCCAGGGCATCAGGCGGGTCGTGTATTAGTCAGCGACAAGCCGGGGTTCTCCCCCGTCTGCCGCCCCGTTGCCAATACCAAGGCGCACCGGCTGCTCCTTGATGCTTTGGCCAGGGGACATCAGGCTTACTGGCCGTCACCCTTGAGTTTGCTCGTCATCAGTTCCTTGAGCAGGCGCGGATTGGCCTTGCCCCCCGAGGCCTGCATGGCCCGCCCCATGAGAAAGCCTAGGGCCTTGGAAGCCCCCTGTCGGAAATTCTCCACCGCGGAGGCGTTTTCCAAAATCACGCGGTCCACCAGTGCTTCCAGCTCGTCCGCCTCTGAAACCTGCCGACAGCCGCATTGGACCACGATTTCCGCAGGCGACGCCGTGCTTTCACAAAGCTTGCGCAAAACCTCCCGTGCTGCATTGGCATTGATTTCTTCCCGCTCCAGCATGAGCAAAAGGCCGGCGAAGCGCTGGGGGTCCAGGGGAGTGTTTTCCAGGGTTTCCTCCCTGTCCTTGAGCAGGGGGGGCAATTGGGCGGCGATCCACTGGGCCGCGAGTCTGGGGGGCGCCTGATGGTCCAGGGCTGACTCGAAATAGCAAGAGACGTTTCGCTCCGCGCTCATCTGCAGGGCCTCCTCCCGGGTCAGCCCGTGGCGGTTCATGTAGCGCTCCGCCTTGAGGCCCGGCATCTCCGGCATATTCCGGATCATCTCCCGCAGCCACTTTTCCGATATGACAATGGGCGGAACGGAAGGATCGGGCACGCAGGGGCCTTCGAATTTTTCCCGCATGGGGGAAGTGATGCGGGCCTCGGGGTCCCAGAGCCGCGTATGGGTGACGATGGGCTCCTTGCTCATCGCCAGGCTTTCCTGCCGGCGAATTTCATGGGCAACGGCATCGCCCACGTGGCGGATGGAGTTCATGTTCTTGATCTCCACCTTGGCGTTGAGAACGTTGCTGCCGGAGGGCCGTACGGAAACATTGGCGTCCACGCGCATGGTTCCCTGTTCCATGCTGCAGGTGGAGCACTGGGAATAACGCAGTTGCATCCTGAGGGTCCGCAGGAACTCCATGGCGTCGGCCGGAGTACGCAGATCCGGTTCGGTGACGATCTCCACCAGGGGAGTGCCGGCACGGTTGAAGTCCACCAGGCTGACGGTCGTTTTTCCTTCCTTCTCGTGCACCAGCCGGGCCACGTCCTCCTCCATGTGAATTTTCTGGATGCGGATCCTTTGCAAGGTTTCGTCTTCTTGGACAATGTCCAGCCAGCCGTTTCTGGCCAGCGGCCGGTGGAATTGAGAGAGCTGGTACCCTTTGGGCAGGTCGGGGTAATAGTAGACCTTCTGGTCGAAAGCGCTTTCTTTTTGGATCCGGCAGTTCAGCGCCAGGCAGGCCAGGGTGGCTTTTTCCAGGGCTTCTGCGCTGAAGCGGGGCAGATTGCCGGGCAGCCACAGGCAGATGGGGCAGGTGTTCCGATTGGGCTCGTCCCCGGGCCTGTTGGGGCACGAGCAGAACATCTTGGTCGCGCAACTGAGCTGGACATGAATTTCCAGTCCGATGACCGCCTGCAGTGTTGGCATCATGGCGCACCCTGCGTCAGGGTCGTCAGTCTTTGCGCCAGGGCCAGCATCCCCTGGTCGGTCCCCCAGGACCCCACGAGCTGCAGTCCCAGGTCCCGGCCGTCGCATCGAACCATGCCCGGGAGAGCAATGGCGGGCAACCCGGCGACACTGGCCGGCAAAGTCAGGGAAAAAGCCCTGTACAGTTCTTCGATGTCCCGGGGCGATGCCGGCTCCCGTTTTGCATGCAGGGCGGGGAGCACCAACACGTCCAGATTCTCCAGGAGTTTTGCCAATCCCTGGACCAGCCGCGTTCGAATCCGGCAGGCCTGTTCAAAGGCTGCGTAGTCCTCAAACTGAAAATACGCGCCCTGAAAAAGAAAGGCTTTCATCAGCGGCCCGAAAGACTCGCGCCGGGTTTGCAAATACATCTCATTCCAGTTTTTGCCTCCGGAGGCCCGGTGCCCGAAGCGCACGCCGTCGAATTTTCCGCAGCTGGAAGACGCCTCCACGGCGGCAATCACCTGGTGGACCGCTGCAAAGAGACTCAGGTCCTTGTACTGGGCTTCCCGGATGGTCAGGCCTGCCTGCTCCAGCCTGGAAACCGCTTGTGAAAACGCGCTGCGTTCCTGCGGTTCGAGTAGATCCTGCAGTTCCTTGAAGACCCCGGCCCTTGTGAGGGCCGGGCTTGTTCCCGTGGGTTTGTCAGCCGCCATGGAGGGATCGCGCTCGTCAATATGCGCGACGGTCTCCAGCATCCGGGCAATGTCATCCAGGTTGGAAGCGAGCATGCCGCAGCATTCCATGGAAGGAGCCAGGCCCATCAGCCCGAACCGGGACACCCGTCCCCAGCTGGGCTTGAACCCGAACAGACCGGCTTTGACCGCCGCGACCCGCGCCTCCCCAAGGGTGTCCATCATCAGGGCCGCGTGCACAAGGCCTTGGGACACCGCCTTTGCGGCGCCGTCCCCGGCGATCCCCAGGCCCAGCTCGCTGGAGCGGGTGCTCCCGGCCAGCACGGCCCCCTCTGTTTTGAGCCGCTGGATCACGGTGGCGTCCTCCAGGGGGTGAAAGCCCTCAAGGGCTTTGGAACCGCCTGTACATGGCCACCCGCGCACGCAGAACAGGGACTGTACCCCGACCCGTTTTCCGAAAAGGCGACCGTGATTTTCAGCGGCACAGGTGGCCTGGTTTACATGGGCAAAGATTTCCGAATGCATATGGTGTTCCTTTGGGATCTGACCGAGCCTCCAGCCGGGGCGTGACGCCTTGCCTGTTTCCGATCGCGATCCGACCATGGCTTTACGTCACTGTTCCAGAACGCCGGCCACCCTGAAAAATTCCCCCTTGACGGACGGGGCGTTCTGAAAAATCTCCCCGGTTTGGGCAAAGGGACTGATCCGGGCCGGCGTCTGTTCGCGCAGGGGAGGGGCCGTCTTCACGGGCGTGAGCATGGGTTCTTCCGTCCCGGCCGCTTGTTGCATCACGTCCGCCAATCGGGCGGCTTCTTGCAAGGCCTTGTTCACGGCGGGCCGTTCTTGCTCGTCCAGGCCGATCCGCGCCTTCCACGAGAGGGAATCCACGAGTTCCTGCCGCCTTTCCATGCCAGGAACGGGCTTGGCTCCGGCCAGGTCCACAAGCCCCAGCTCTGCCAATTGGTCCTGGGAAACCTCGGCAGGGGCCTGCGTCAGAGGGCAGAAGGCGCTGCGGTTCTTGGGAAAGGCCGTGACATCCCGGATGGAGGCGGTTCCCAGGATCATGGAAACCACCCGGTCCAGGCCCAGGGCCAGGCCTCCGTGGGGGGGGCGCGCCGTACTCCAGGGCCTGGAGGAAAAAACCGAATTTTTCCCGGATGTCGGCTTCAGAGAGCCCAAGGACGCGGAAGATCTTCAGCTGCAGCTCCTTGTCGCTGATGCGGATGCTGCCGCCTCCCAGTTCCTCGCCGTTGACCACCAGGTCGTAGGCCCGGGAAAGCAGCCTGAGCAGCCCTGCGTGGTCATGGGGGTCGAAGTCCGCCCGGTTTGGGGCGGTGAAGGGGTGATGGCTGGAGGTGACGCCCCCTTCCGCGGCCTCGAAAAGGGGAAAATCCGTGATCCATACTGGACAAAAGACGTCCAAAGGGATCAACCCCAGCCTGTGGCCCAGGTGCAGGCGCAGCTGACCCAGGGCAGAGACCACGGTTTCGTAGGAAGGATCGGCGATCATCAGGATCACGTCCTCGCTTTGCGCCTTGAAGCGTTGCAGAACAGCACGTTTTTCCTCATCGCTGAAAAACTGGACAATGTTGGAATCCAGACCTTTGTCCGAGACGCGCATCCAGGTCATGCCCTTGGCCCCGAAGGAGGGCACGATTTCCTTGGCGTATTCGTTCTGCAGGATGTTCTTGCTCAGTTTGTCCGACTGCCCGCGCACGTTGACGCCCTTGATGCACCCGCCCCGCTTAATGATCTGCCGGAAGATGCCGTACTTGGTGTTCTGAAAGATGTCCGTGGCGTCAACGAACTTGAGCGTGAAGCGCAGGTCCGGGCGGTCCGTACCGTAGCCGTCCATGGCTTCGTGGTATGTCATCAAGGGAAAGGGCCGCGGCAGGCTGATGCCCGCCGCCTGAAACATGCCGCAGACCAGTTCTTCCGTGAGCTCGCGGATGGCCTGCTCGTTCATGAAAGATGCCTCGATGTCCAGCTGGGTGAATTCGGGCTGCCGGTTGGGCCGCAGGTCCTCGTCCCGGAAGCAGCGCACCACCTGGAAGTAGCGCTCAAAGCCCGCCACCATGAGCAGCTGTTTGAACAATTGCGGAGACTGGGGCAGGGCGTAGAATTTTCCGGCATGGTGGCGGCTGGGCACGAGGTAGTCCCGGGCTCCCTCCGGGGTGCTCTTGGTGAGCATGGGGGTTTCCACTTCAATGAAGCCCTGTTCGTCCAGAAAGTCCCGGGCGCTCTTGATGATCCGGTAGCGCTTGACCAGGTTGTCCTGCATGGTGGGGCGGCGCAGATCCAGGTAGCGATACTGGAGCCTGAGATCCTCGGCCACGGCATCGGTGCGCTTCACGCCCCCTTCGGCCAGCATGGCCTTTTCAGACACCGGAAAAGGGAGGGTTGCGGCTTGGCTGAGAATAGTCAGGTCCTGGGACGTGACCTCCACGGTGCCCGTATCTATGTGCGGGTTTTCCGTGCCCTGGGCCCTCTGGGTCACGATTCCTTCCACCTGGATGCAGAACTCGTTTTTCAGCGAGCGGGAACGATCGCACGCCAGAGGGGGAGAGACCTCGGGGCTGAACACCACCTGGACGACGCCGGTGCGGTCCCTCAGGTGGATGAACAGCACGTCCCCATGATCCCGCAGGGCGTCCACCCAGCCCGCGAGACAAACCTTCTGCCCGACGTGCTCCAACCGTAAGCTGCCGCAAGAAGAGCGGCCAGTGGTCAACATTTATTGCCTGCCTTTACTGCATGACTGCGCGTTGAAGGGTCTGATCGGCCCTGGAAACGAAAGCGTTTATGACCGCAGCGCGTGCCCGGCGTCATGGCGTGCTTTTCCCGGTTGCGGGAAACCCTTGGTCCGGCGGTTCCATGGCTTTTGCCTGCCGAAGCAAGGGTCGAGGCCATGTCCGCCAGAACTTGGCTCCGCCCTTCACGCCTTTGGCCTGGAGAACCTTTTTGCGATAGGCCTTGTGCGCCGTGGTCTTCAGGTTTCCATCCAGCTCCCACATGGTCAAGGAGCGCGGGAAGACGTTGGCCTTGACGCAGAGCCCCGCCTCGGGGCCGCGATCGCAGCCCCAGATCAGATACCTGTCCTGGTAGCTGGTGGGGCGGCCGCAGTGTTCTTCCTGTCCGTTCATGGAGAGGCACTGCAGAGGATGATCACCCATGCTTTTCCCGCCGCCTCAGTTGGCGTTGGAACATGCACCGCCCCTTAGCCGGGGCTGATTTTCACGATAGGATCGGGGGTCATTTCCATCAAAAAACAAGGTTCTGTCAACAGGGTTGAAGCGGGTTCTGACACCATTCACGATCTCCAAGGGTTCGAATTTTTCACAGGTCTCGCGGTCCAGGGCAAAGCGTTCGGTTTTGATCAAATCCCGGCATCTGTTGAAGCGCAGTTCCAGAACATCGTCTTTATAGAGGGCAAACACCGGGTCGATAAGGCAGATTTTAGGTTCCTCGACGTATGATGTGGAATTGCTGCTCACGATTTTTGTTTGCCCCGCTTTCTGCTGGGAGTTTTCTAATGTCCGCCAAAGGGGGATATCTGCTCCCTCCGGACTCTTAGATCTTATCCGTAAATAAAGTCTACTTTATTTACGGATAAGATCTAAGCCTTTATCATCTCCTGAGTGACCTCATGAATATGCCCTTGGCCAGTTTCAAAGGCGGTGATGTTCTCAAGGGTGGTTTCAGCGATATTGCGCAGGGCCTCTTCGGTGAAGAAACCCTGGTGCCCCGTGATCAGGACATTGGGAAAAGTCAGGAGCCTGGCGAATACATCATCCTGGATCACCTCGTCAGAGAGATCCTCGAAAAAAATGTCCGCTTCTTCTTCGTACACATCCAGTCCCACACTGCCGGCCTTGCCGCTTTTCAGCCCAGCTATGAGCGCCCGGGTATCCACGATGGCCCCTCTGCTGGTATTGATCAGCATCACGCCATCCCGCATTTTGGAAAGAGCCTCATTGTTGATCAAATGATGTGTCTGGGGAGTCAGGGGACAGAGCAGGCTGATGATGTGGGAACGGGCAAACAACTCTTCCAGCTGCACGTAGTTCATGCCCAATGCCTGGCAGTCCTTGTTGGGATGGGGATCAAATCCCAGCAGTTCACATCCGAAGCCGGACATCAACCTGGTAAAGATCGTTCCGATCAGTCCGGTGCCGATTATTCCTACAGTTTTCCCATGGATATCAAACCCCAGGAGTCCATCCAGGGAGAAATTTCTCTCACGGACTCGGTTGTAAGCCCTGTGGATGTGCCGGTTCAAGGCCAGTGCCAGGGCCAAGGTATGTTCGGCCACGGCATGGGGCGAGTAGGCAGGCACCCTAACTATTGTAATGTTGAAATCTTGGGCCGCTTTCAGGTCCACATGATTGAAGCCGGCGGAACGAAGGGCCAGGAGCTTCAGTCCACCGTCAGCCATGGCCTGCAAGACGGTTCTGTCGACAGAATCATTCACAAACACGCAAACGGCGTCGAACCCATTTACCAGGGAACAGGTTTCCGAGGTCAGTCGCGTTTCAAAATAGTGCAGTTCATGGCCAGCCTGTTTGTTTGCTGCGTCCAAAAAAACCTGATCATACTTTTTGGTGCTGAATACGGCGATACGCATTTCTTACTTCCTGTGGTGGGTATCTTTGGTGGGGATATTCGCGCGTGATCTATTTCGACTATGCAAAGTCGGCAAGGCTGGCCCCAGACCTGGTGGATTTCAGCGTCTTCATACCGCAGTGGGAGCTGATGATTGCACGCGGCTATCCTCTCTTGATGGCGTTTGATCCACGCCAGTTTGGACAGGACAAAGGCATGGATATGCTTCAAAGCCAGTTGTTTTGGCGCTGAAACCCGTACCAGCCCGCCAGCAGAGAGAATGCGCAGATGCAGGTTCTTGATCTTCTTGAACTCCACGACGATCTGGATGCCGTTGGCCTCAATTCGGTTTATCATGAATTCCCAGCCTTTTCCTGAGGGCTACCCCATGACCAATCGCCAAGCCGTGGGAGTCATAGCCATCAGGACCGTCAGCCAAGTCCGCCAGCATCGGAAATCCTCGATCAGAAACAGCATCCTTGGGGCCAGATAGAACATGGCAAACGGAACACTCATCAGGATGACCAGCAGGCCGGACATGAACATGTTGCCCTGACCAGCGCCGGCCACGCTTTCAACAAAAAGGCCGTCCCACCAGACCAGAATGATGACCAGGGATACGTAAATCAGAGCATCGGCAAGCTGTTCTACGCGCTTTGCCCGGGGATCGGATTCGTGCTTTTTCCAGGAGGGAAACAGAACCCAGACAGTGAAGATCGTTGGCAAGAACCCTACCCCGAAGGTCAGAAAAATTTCCAATGCTGGCGAGACTTCCAGAACTTCAGCGGCAAAATTCGCGCAGGCAATGAACAGCCCCAGGTGCATCACGCCCAGGATCAGAAAGAGCAGGTAAGCGTATCCACCCCATTCCGGCTGTTCGGTCAATCGAGCACGAAGCGGCCTGCTTTTCAGTCCAGCGCCAAGGCCGTGGAGAAGTACCGCCGCCAGCATCAGCCAACCAAACAGCGGCTCAAAACCCTGGGTGTCCGAGACCCAGGCGTAGAGATGCGGGACTATCAGAAGGTTGGCCAGAAAAATGAACAGATCGAACATGGATGACAACCCATTCCTCAACCAGTCGCGTTGCCCTGCTTGCGAGATTAGTTCCTATCAATGATTTGCAATGACATGTCCAGCCCTC
>DSBL01000049.1 GCA_011049455.1 Desulfonatronum sp.
GGATGCGGAAGCTGGGCCACTTTTTTGCTCTTTTTTCACTTTGGCTGTTTTGCGGCACCAAATGTCGTCAGCCGTACTCGATGTTCTTTAGCGGACGATAATAACTTTTTCAGGCTCGACTATAATAGGTCCAATGGAATTTTTCGTTTACAATGTTTCTCCAAGAGGTGGATATGCAGTGATCATGTTCTGCAGCGCAAGCGTTGTCTTGCTCTCTTGCAGAATTATTACCGCAACTAGAAAAGAAGGAAAACATCTTGGAGTGTTGTATTTTTTTCTCGGGCTGATTGCCGGGCTAGGCTGGTGGACGACCCAACTCATTGCCGCAGCTTTGCTGACCTCCATGCTGTTGTTGATCATTGGACTGGGCAGTCGTGTTTTCACTTGGCGGCTTTTCCTGGGGCTGGGAGCGTTTTTCCTGGGAGGTCTTCCCTTTTGGGTCTATAATGTCACGCACGGTTGGCCTACGTTTGCCTTTGCGGACTCATTGGGCAACATTAGTTTTTTTCATGGTGTGCGGCTTTTTATTTCAAACCGTTTTATTAAACTTGTGGATTTGGATTTTGCCGGCGCCATTGTACCTGTCATGGGCGTGATTATCTACGTTTTGTCAGGCATGATCGCCGTTTGGCTTCTTGTGCGCTTCATACGCACAAAACAATCGCATCACTGGGCGCCTTTGCTGGGCGCCCTGCTTTTCATTCTTGTTTCCATTCTTGTTTACAGTACATCAAGATACGCATCGGTGGGCGTCGTACGTTATCTTTTGCCCCTGGTTCCCGCTTTGGCTATTGTTCTGGGGATGGCCACCCGGACCTTGTGCAGCAGGCTTCCTTACGGCCTGGGGTGGATCCCCATGCTTTTTTTGATCTGTTTGCAGTTGCGGATTCTGCCGTCAGCCTGGAGCTATGAAGAAAAGCAGAGCAGGAAACAACAGAGCATTGAGGAGGCCGGTCAGTTTTTGGAAGAGCAAAGCATTGGATCGCTCTATGCCTCGAATATCCTCCGTTACTGGAATTTTGCCCTCAGGGAGCGGATTATTGTGGCTGACGTGCTGAAGGATGTTTATCCTCCCAACGCTCGATTTGTGGAGCTCTCCGAGCATCCAGGCATTCTCCAGGATTGCGGCCGCTTTTCCAGATTCATCGCCGCCACTTCCGCGACGACAAAAATGAAAAAAATCGGGGGGTTTGGACTTCATTATGATTATCTTCCCCCGCAAGACGGAAAGACCGAAATATCCCCTGATATGTGGAGTTCCGTGACGGACTCGACCGGTCAGGATATCCGGGAACTTCTCGCTGATCGTTCCCTGGACACGGCTTGGGCAAGCTTTCGTTATCCACATGCGGACTGGATTGAGATTTCGTTTCATGAACCAGTGACGATTTCCGGCTTGCGTCTGGTGGCTAAGAATAAAGAGCATTACCCCGGCTTGTTGCAGGTTGAAGGCATGGGGCCAAAAAGCTTGGCTTGGAGGGCTCTGCATCATGCAACCCCGTTTACCGGTTATTATTGGTCAGGAGATCGACCTTTCTGGATGGGAACTTATCATCGCATGGAAGTGTTCTTTCCTGCTCATACTGTTTCCAGGCTTCGCATAAGCAACAAAACGGATGAAGATTTGATGCACCGGAACTGGTCCATCCAAGAACTGCAATTGTTTTCTCCTGGTCAGGCTTTCACGTCGGAGAGGGAGTCCCTGCCCTTGCTGCTTTCAGAGTTGCAAAAACGGAATATTCGGCACCTTTACGCCGACCGCTGGCCGGCGAATGAGGTTCACAATGCCTCACAGGGGAGTATTTGGACCCCGCGGGAGCGAACCATCTTTCCCGACGATCGGCACCCAAAGGCTGAACATATTCAAAAACAATACCTTCTTCCTCTTAATGGCGACCGGATCATGTTGTTTACCAGGGATACGGCCATGCTCACCCGTTTTGAAAATGCTCCGCTGGTGCGCCGGAGCTTGGCTCAGCGCCGGATTGTCATGCGGGAAACTTGCCTTGGGCCCTGGGTGCTTTTTGATTTCGCACCCGGTCAGTGGGCTGGGGATAACACGGCACCTGTGGGACTATGGTGGGCCGGCTTTGCCTCCTTTCCGACGACAATCCTGGCCAATGCTCGTGAGATTCTTCCCGAAGCCGTGCGTAGGGAATCGGTCGGCAAAAAGGCATTTTTTTATGAAGACAACAATTGGACCACCGGAGATACACGCATAACCAATCTAAAATATCTGACAACCTCCCGGGACGTCTATCTTGTTTTGTCCTTGAAAGGGCCTCACCCGCAGGGCCAGGACAGGGATTCCCTGGGGCTCGAGCTGTGGGTGAACAACACGCGACTGCCTTTTGTGCGCCAGGATGGGTTTGATTTCTTCTTCTGGATGAAATCGGGATTCAAGGAAATCAATTCCATCCGCATTACGTCCAAAACGTTTGTTCCCCAAAAGCTGGGCATCAACGAAGACACGAGGGTCCTTGGAATAATGGTCCATTCTTTGAGCCTGAAAGAGAAACTGCCCGCAAGTTGAGTCTGGCCCTGAACACAAGTTCTGAGCACTGCACTCCATGAGTAGGATCGATCACTTTTCCCACGCCGCGCTCCTTGTCGGTCCCTCCTGGGTGGGGGACATGGTCATGGCCCACAGCCTGGTGCAGGTACTCAGGACACAGCATCTCACTCATGCCATTGATGTCCTGGCCCCGGCATGGAGCGCCGCGCTTGTGGAACGGATGCCCGGCGTGCGTGAGGTTGTTGCTGTGCCCGTGGGTCATGGCCGACTTGGTTTGAGCGTGCGCTTGGCCTTGGGCCGGAGCCTGCGAGGTGGCTATGACCGAGCCGTTGTCCTGCCAAACTCTTGGAAGTCTGCCCTGGTGCCGTTTTTCGCTCGTATTCCCCGTCGCACCGGCTATATTGGCGAATGCCGTTATGGGCTGCTCAATGACTGGCGCGGGTTGAACAAGACCGAATTGCCAATGATTGTCCAGCGATTCGTGGCCCTGGGACTGCCCAAGGGCGCGCCGCTACCTTCTGTTTGTCCTGCGCCGGAACTGCAGGTTGCACCCAGAAATTCCCAAGCTGCCGTGGCTGCTTTTGCGTTATGGACAAACAAGCCGATTCTGATCCTTTGTCCCGGCGCGGAATACGGTCCGGCCAAGCGCTGGCCCGCGAGCCATTTCGCCGAGGTGGCCAAAACCATGTGCAAGCAAGGCTGGGTCGTCTGGGTCATGGGCTCGGATAGGGACAATGATGTGGCCGAAGAGGTGTGTTCCCTGGGTGGATCAGGCTGCGTCAACCTGGCCGGCCGGACCACCCTGGCCCAGGCCGTGGACTTGATGGCCCTGGCTGATGCTGTGGTCAGCAATGATTCCGGGTTGATGCATGTGGCCGCCGCCCTGGGACGGCCATTGGTCGCGGTGTATGGTTCCTCGGACCCGGGATTCACGCCGCCGCTGAGCAAGACGGCGCGGATTGTTGCCCTGGAATTGGCATGCAGCCCGTGCTTCAAGCGGGAATGCCCCCTGGGGCATTATGACTGTTTGAGGGCACTTAGTCCCGAGCGCGTGCTGGAGATGCTTAGCGTCTTGACAATCACGGCCTCGACACCCGAAGGCAATGCCTCCCCATGATTTCTTCGCCGATAAAAACAGCCTACATCGTACGTCGCCAGGCCTCGGGCGGCGGCGCGGAACAAGCGGCAAAACGTTTAGCCGAACACCTGTCCGCTGACTGGAAGGTGCATCGTCTCAGCGCGGGCATGCGTCTTTATGGCCGCACCGTTGCTGGTACCAAAGGACCTGGCTGGTGGCGGGCGGTGCGTTTCGCTCGCAATGTGGACGCCTTGCTCAAAGACAGACCCGGTGTGATCCTCAGCCTGGAGAGGGGGCCGGACTGCCACATTTATCGGGCAGGGGACGGGGTGCATCTGCGTTGGCGTATGCTGCGCTTCGGTTCTTCCCCGATTTGGATGATCAATTCCCTGCACTGGCTCTATCCGCGCCTGGAGGCCAAGACCGTGCATTCGGCCCGATTCGTGGCGGCCAATTCAAAGATGGTGCGCAGAGAAATGGAAACGTATTATCCTTGGGCCGCGCCCAAGTTGCGGGTCGTTCCCAACGGCTATGATCCGGCTGTCTTTTTTCCTGATCCTGTTGCGGCTTTGCGGGTAAAAACGGAGTTGGGGCTATCAGAACCACAAAAGCTTTTTCTTTTTGTGGGCAGCGGATGGGAGCGCAAGGGACTGGGTCGGGCCATGGAGCTTGTGGCCGGGTACAACCAGACCGTCGGCCCGGATCAATCTCCCGGGATGTTGCTGGTCGTGGGCAAGGGCAACCCGAAAGCATATGCTGAACGCATGAAGGGGCTGAACTTGATGGATCACGTGCGTTTTGTGGCAACCCGGCCGGACATTGTCAAATTTTTTCAAGCCGCGGATTTTTTTCTTTTGCCCACATTGTACGATCCCTTTTCCAATGCCTGCCTGGAGGCCCTGGCCTGCGGCTGCCCGGTGGTCACCACCCAAACTAACGGGTTAAGCGAATTCATTGATCACGGCCGAACCGGATTCATCCTGGATGATGATCCGCATGCGGCCGTCGCCTGGATGCGCACGGCCGCGATTGAACGCGGTAAAGTGGCGGACAGCGTGGCAATACTCACCGTGGAGCACGAGATGCGGGCGTTTTCGGATCTGATGGAGGCCTGCTCATCGTGAACGGATTCCTGGGCAATGCAGCGAACAACGCGGCTGTTGATGCTCACGTGTGCGAAACGGGCGTGCTTGTTTTTTGGAGGCAAGGTCACGGACCATGGGTGCGGCGGGAACGGCTCCGGTTGGTTTCGTAAAGTTTCAGGTACTTGTAAAACGCGGTGTGACCATTATAGGCGGAGATGAGCAAACCTTCATATCCGTGAAACATGCCCCGCTTGAGCACGTAGGATTTGAAAAAGGCACAGGCCCCTCGCAGCACGGCCTGCAGGGGGCTGGAAGTCCTGCGGTCGGCATGCTGGATTGCGAACTGGTCCGAGTATCGCTGCATCTTGGTCAAGAAGTCGGCCACGCAGGCAAAGGGGTAATGGCGCACAGGATGCTTCAGCCGGATTTCCCTCAAACCGGAGGCCATCACGGACTCATGCACGGCCGCGTCGGTAAATCGGGCTCGGTTGCGGTGAAAAAGACGAATGTTCCTGTCCGGATGCCAACCGCAGCAGGTGATGCGCTTGTTGTTGAAATAGTTTTCCCTGGAGAAGGAATAAACGCAACTTGGATCAAGGGATTGCGACAGGATTTCCGCGTTCAGTTCCGGGGTCAGAATTTCATCGCTGTCAATGGACAGGATCCAGTCATGGCTGGCCAGTTTCGCGGCCCGGTTGTGCATGGGGCCGAAGCCGGTGAACGGCTCCTGGAACAGACGCACGTTGGCGAACCCCCTGGCGATGTCCAGGGTGGCATCCGTGGAGCCGTTGTCTAGGACCACGACTTCCGAAAAGGCGGTCAAGGCCTGGAGGCATTCAGACAACAGACGCTGGGCGTCTTTCGTCAGGATCGTTGCGCTGATGTCCCGGGTCAAAGGCTTGGTCATGACGGCGCTGGCGACTGCTTCTCGGTTTGAACAACTGGACGGATCACGATACATCCGTCAAGAATTCACTTGCTCAAGCTCGCCGTGAAGTCAATCCAATTCATCCCCTTTTGAACATCAAGAGCGCTCATGCACAGTGATCAACCTTCCGCGTTTCCTCTTCCGCCCCACCTCCAAAGCCTGGAGAGAGTCCGGGTGGATCGAGAGGTTTTGCAAACATCCCTGGCCCGGAGGGTCCTGCGCAGGATTGCGCATCTGCCCCTGGACGTGGTTGAAGACGGCTGGCATCCCCCGCAAGCGGCCGCAGGGGAGAACGTCCTGTATCTCAAGAACTACCGGGGCCGGTTTTTACGTTCTTGTCCCGGAACGCGCCGCTATCACTGCTGCGGCTACCGTATCGTGCACATCGGCGAGAATTGTCCCCTGTCCTGTTCCTACTGCATACTCCAGGCCTATTTCCAGGACCGGACGCTCAAGGTCTGGGCCAATCAGGAGGATCTGTTCGCAGAGCTGGAGCGGGCATTCCGGGAGAATCCAGGACGGCGCTGGCGGCTGGGCACGGGTGAGTTCACCGATTCCCTGACCCTGGAACCGCTTACCGGGTACAGTCGAGAGCTGGTTTTATTTCTCAAGGCGTTTCCCCAGGCCTGCCTGGAGCTGAAATCCAAGGTCGTGGACCTGAGCTGGATGGACCAGGCGGAACCGGGTCGGGTTCTGCCAGCCTGGTCCATGAACGCGCCCGCTGTTCAGGCGGCCGAGGAAGCCGGCAGCGCCTCCTTGGAAGAGCGCTTGCGCGCGGCCAGGACCTGCGCCCGGGCCGGGTTCAGGGTCTGCCTGCATTTTGATCCGATCATATATTATCCTGGTTGGGAACAGGGATACGCGCAAACAGTGGAGATGATCGCGGACCACCTGCAGCCCGCGCAGGTGGCCTACATCAGCCTGGGGTCGTTGCGCTTCATGCCCGAGCTGAAGACCCACATCGCGGCCAACCACCCTGAAGCTGGCTACATTTTCGAGGAGTTCATCACCGGCCTGGACGGCAAACAGCGACTATTGCGTCCCCTCAGGGTGGCTCAGCTGCGCCATGTGGCCGAGGGGCTGCGGCGGGCTGGATTCCAGGGCTTGTATTTGTGCATGGAGTCCGAGGAAGTCTGGCAGGCGGTATTCGGCTGCTCTCCCCGGCATTTGGGCGGCTTGCAGCGCTATCTGTTGGAGCGGGCTTTTGGAAACGTTTCGTACTGCTAACGCCACCGGCTGTGCTCCCGAAACCATTGCTCCATGCTGGTGCAGTGGCGGCAAATGTCCCGTTTTTGAAAAACCTTGACCAGGACCATGCCCATCACAAAGCCGCCGATGTGCGCCCACCAGGCAATGCCCCCGCCCACGTCGCTCTGGAACATCAGGGAAAAGAGACCGGACACGATCTGGATCAGAAACCAGACGCCCAGGAAAACCACGGCCGGAACCTCGAAGAAATAAGGCAAAAAGAAGATGGGCACGAATGCCACCACCCGGGCATGGGGGTAGAGCAGCAGGTACGCGCCCATGATCCCGGCGATGGCCCCGGAGGCGCCGACCACCGGAACAGTGGAGTCCGTGTTGAAGAGCACGTGCGCAAGGATCGCGCCCAAGCCGCAGAGCATGTAGAACAGGATGAAGCGCACCGGCCCCATCACGTCTTCCACATTGTCCCCGAAAATCCAGAGCATCCACATGTTCAGCAGAAAATGCAGCCATCCGGCGTGGACAAACATGTGCGTGGCCAGGCTCATTCCCCACTGGGTCGGGTAGCCCGCCCACTGAGCCCAGTCAGGGTGCATGATCCGCGCAGGAACCAGGCCGAACAGATGCGTAAACTGCAGGTACTGGGTTTCGGGCAGGGTCACCTGGAACAAAAAGACCAAAGTGTTGGCCAGGATGATCAGCCACATGCCGTGGGATCTGGTGCGGCTGGGAATGGTGTCGCGCAGGGGGATCATAAGCTGGGCTTTGCTTTTTTGTCAGTTACGAGGTTCATCACTTCACGCAGAAGTCGGCGGACTTTACGGCGGCGCAGCCATTGCAGAATTCTTCCCAAAGCCTCTGCCCGGCGGGCCGCGCCTTCCAGGTTGCCTGGATTTTCCACAATCATGTCGCAGGCTCGCAGCTTGTCAAGTTCCGACCACTGCCACGATTCCACATCAGCCTGCAATTCCTGATCCCAGCCGCGCGAGACAGCCAGCCACTGACGGCGCAGGCCGTGGGAACAATATATGCCTGCGATCACGTCGAAGTCCGAGCGCCACCCGCCTTCCACGAGCAGGGGCACCTCGGCTGCGGCGGCCCGGCACCGGGCATGATCTTGCCAAAATGATTCCAGCTTGTGCGCAACCAGGGGATGGATCATGGTCTCCACTTCCCTGCGCAGAGCTGAAGATGCGCGCATGGCCGCCAGCAGGGCGGTCGTGTCCACAGCGCCGGCTTCATCCGGCACGAACCGTGCGCCGAAAATTCGGCGCAGCAGATCCCACCCGTCCCCGCCGGGTTGGTACAGCTCGCGGACGGCTGCATCCGCATTCCATATTGGCAATCCGGTCCCGGCCAGGGCGGCCAGGAGCACGCTTTTACCGCAGCCGGGCAGACCGGTCAGGCCGATCCGCTGGACCTGTCTGGAGCAGACGAGCATTACCCGCCAGAAATCCCTGGGTGGTGAAAGCTGAAATTGCAGGTTTTGTCCGGTGAATGGATGGGGCAGGGCCAGTCGCCAGGCATGGAGCATAGGACGTTTCAGCAGTTGTTTTGCCCACGGCAAATTCTGGCGCTGGGCATGGGCCTGAACCCTGGAGTAGACCGGGTCTCCCAGCAGGGGGTGGCCGATATGCTGTAGATGTACTCGGATCTGGTGCGTGCGCCCGGTCTGGATGCGCACCGCCAGAAGGCTGAACCGCTTCCGGGGATCGGACCAGAGCACCCGATATTCGCTGAGGGCCTGCCGCCCTCCTTTGGGAACCACGGTCATGCGGGTCTTTAGGATGGTATGGCGGTCGATGGGAGCGTCAATGAGAGCCCGCTCCTGGTCTGGCAGTCCGTAAACCAGGGCCAAGTAGGTTTTTTGCACGCGGCGGGCCGCGAAGTCCTCAGCCATACTCAGTCGGGCGGCTTCGTTCAGGGCAACGACAATAAGTCCGGTGGTGTCCTTGTCCAGGCGGTGCACGATACCCGGCCTGGCGCCGTCCATGTTCTGCAATTCCGGGAATTGGCCCAGCAGGCGGTGTACCAGCGTGCCCGCGTTCAGTCCCGGTGCTGGATGGACCACCAGCCCGGCGGGCTTATTCAGCACCACAAGGTCATTGTCCTGGAAGATAACGTCCAGTTCTCCGGTTTCAGGGATCAATGCCGTTGTCAAAGACGGCGGATCAATCTGAAGCAGTTCGCCTGCGTACAGTCGCCGGGAAGGACGTCGGCATGGAACGCCGTCAATGCTTACCAATCCGGCCTTGATCCAATCCTGAACCCTTGATCTGGTGATTCCCCGGCCTGTTACATGATCCGTGACAACCTGATCCAGGCGTAATCCGACTTTGGAGCTGGCGACAGAAATCCTCAACATAGTCGAGATCCGAAGATCAGGTGTCGGCCTGCGAAATGCTGAGGCAAGACGGAACACGCGGTCATGGCCTTCGTGTCCAGGAATTGTTCCGCGATGTCAATACGCAGGCTTGTTTTGGGGCCCAGAACAGTTTTGTTGTGGACTTTTGTCCCTTTCAAAAGTGGTTTTGTTTTCATATTCACATTGTCAGCAACATCCCGCGTCTCCTTGACACCGCAAAGTCAAGGTAATACTAAATAATTTTTTAAAATTTTTGAAATTATTAAAATGCGTGAAAATAATACTGTCACCAGTGTCCGTGCCGGTCTGATTGAAGCCGGCGGGAGGATGTCCCAGGAGTTCGGTTTAGGCCGGATCGTTGGTCAGGTGTTGATCAGCTTATATTTGACTGACGGCGAGGCTTCCCTGGATCATTTGGAGGAGGAGCTCGGACTGAGCAAGGCCGCTGTGAGCACGGCCGCGCGCCAATTGGAAAACCTGGGTTTTGTGGTCCGGGTTTGGAAACAGGGGGATCGCAAGAGCTATTACCGGACGGTAGATAACATCGGCGCGGCCCTGCGCCAAGGACTTTTGGCTATGGTGCGGCGCAAAATGACGGCGGCTGGCGGGGAGCTGGAGACCGCCCTGGAGGCTTTGGAACGACATGGTGGGGACGATGCTTCGGACAGGCAGATTCGTTTTTTGCACAGCCGGGTCCAACGCGCCAAATCCCTGCGCGACCGCGCCTCCCAGATTTTGGACAACCCCTTGTTCAAACTGATCGGGATGTGATGCCGATACGGTTCAGCGATTCTGCCAGTCCAGCGGCGAGAAGCGTAGAAGAGGATATTCGAACATATCGAGAGTATTTATTGGGCTCATTGGGAGAAATCATACTCGGTTTCATGAATATCTTTGTTTTTGATTTTCAAGAGCCCCATGTTTTCAAAATCAATCATCCGATCAGACTGACCAAACAAACTGGCCAGATGCTATGAGCCCTGAAAACATCAGAATATCCGCTATTACCGTGGTGTTCATCATGGTCTTGACCCAGCTGGGTCTTATCGCGAGCAGCGCCTTGGCCGAGGATACCGAACAGATGCGGCAGGCCAGGGAGCGGATGGTCCGGGAGCAGCTCATCGAGCGATACGGTTTCCGGGACAATGCCGTGCTAAAGGCCATGCGCGCCGTGCCGCGGCATTTATTCATTCCGGAGCGCGAGCGGCACGCGGCCTATGCCGACCGGCCCGTGCCCATCGGCTATGGTCAGACCATTTCCCAGCCGTTTATCGTGGCTTACATGACGGCCATAGCCAAAGTGGACCAGGATTCCAGGGTTTTGGAAATCGGCGCGGGGAGCGGCTATCAAGCCGCTGTCCTGGCCGAACTCACAGAGCATGTCTACACCATTGAAATCGTGTCTGAACTGGCGAAGTGGGCCGAAGAACGTTTGTTGCGCGCTGGTTATGACACCGTGCGGGTCAAACAGGGAGACGGCTATTACGGCTGGGAGGAATTCGCTCCATTTGACGCCATAGTGGTCACTGCAGCCGCCCCGCACATTCCGCCGTCTTTGGTCCAGCAACTCAAGGAGGGTGGGAGGATAGTCATCCCAGTGGGCTCTCCTTTCAGGACCCAGCAGCTTGTCCTTGTTGAAAGGAAAGGGGATGAGGTCCGCACCCGAAACCTGATGCCCGTGCGCTTCGTTCCATTCACCAGGGAGTTTTAGATATGAAGTGATTTTTTATTGTGGTTGATAATTTTGTCTGACAAAACAGAGTCGCTGGATTCTGCCTTGGTTTTTTAATGAACATTTTACATCCTTCCAACCTTTTCCACCTCTCGTTTTTATACCTTGCCGACCATGCTCATCCGTTCCTTTGATGCCGCCGTGTTTCTGGCCTCCCTGGTGCTGATAGCCATGCAGGTGGCGCTGATGCAGGCCCTGGCCGAGGCCCAGGGCCATCATTTCGCTTATGTGGTGATTTCCCTGGCCTTGCTGGGATTCGGGAGCAGCGGAACGATCCTGGCGCTGTTTCGGAACTGGGTTCTGGCCAGGTCGCTTTGGCTGGCGCCGGTCTTGCTGCTGATGACCGGGATCGGTTGCGCAATCTTCTTGCCCCTGGCCCAGTTGGCTGCGGCCCGAACGGATTTCCCCTTGCTTTTTGTGGATTGGCGGGCATGGGGACCGATGCTGGCCTCCGCTGGCCTGGCCTTTATTCCGTTTTTCCTGGGGGCTCTTTTCCTCGGCTTGGCATTTATGTGCGTTCCCCGGGACATAGGCCGCCTCTACGCGGCCAATCTTTTGGGATCGGCCCTGGGCGCGGCTCTGGGGTTGATCCTTCTTTACCAATTCGCGGCAGAGCAGGCCTTTCCCCTTCTGGGTTGTATTGTTGCTTGTGCAGCTTGGGCGGCGGCCCGTGAAAATGGACGTGTATTGACCGCAGCCTGTGGGGCTGTTTTTCTCTTGGGCGTTGCCGGATCGATTCTTATGCCCGATTTGCCTGTATCCGCTTATAAGCCCGTCAGCTACGCCTTGCGGCTTCCCGAGGCCGAGGTTACGGCGGATAAACGTCATCCTCAAGGACGGTTGCAGATCGTGGAGTCCCCGGCTCTGCGTCACGCGCCTGGATTGAGCCTGCACTTTGCCGGCGAAATTCCAGCATCGCCGCACATGTATTGCAACGGTGAGGAATACGGTGTTTTTTTGCGTTTCTTGGGAACTGGACGGCACATCTTTGATCATGGGGTTCAGGCTTTGCCTTTTGTCTTGGCTGATCCCAAGCGGGCTCTTGTGCTGCACGCCGGGGCCGGAGCCGCGGTGGGGCATCTCCTGTCCCGGCCGGGAGTGGCCGTGGAAGTGGTGGAACCGCATCCTGTCGCTGCCAAGTGGCTGCGCGAAGCTTACGCGGAGCAAGAAGGACGGATGTCCGTGACCATTGCTGAGGGACGTGCCTTTCTCGGTCAGTCGCGCCAGATCTTTGACTTGATTATGCTGCCTCCTCAGGGGGCTTTTGGCGGCGGCATCGGTTTGCAGGCTCTGCAGGAAAACTATCTGCTCACCCGGGAGGGATTTTTCTCATTGTGGAGTGCCCTGTCGCACCAAGAACAGCAGACCGGCTTGCTGTCGTTGAGCATCCATTTGGATCATCCGCCGCGCCAGAGTTTGAAGTTGCTTTTGCTTCTGGCAGGAGCCATGCGGCAGGCCGGAATCAAGGATCTCTCGCACCATGTCGCTGCTGTCCGCGGCTGGGAAATGCTCACGATTGTGGCCTCGACCAAACCCTTTGACGAGTTCGCGCTCCAGCGGTTGGAGGCGTTCACGCAGGCGGGTGGATTCGACCGCGTCTGGATTCCCGGGCAGGGTCCGGCCCTGGAGGACAGATTTCATCTCACGCAGGACGATATCCTGCTGGATGGATTCGCCGCTATTCTGGCCGGGGACGAGGCCATGTTTGTACGGGAGTATCTCTTTGAGATCTCGGCTCCGAAGGATTCTCGTCCCTATTTTCACCAGTTCATTCGCTGGGAACGGCTCAGGGATGTGCGACAGAAACTGGGCCAAGGTAATTTGGCCTTTGTGGAAATGGGCACCATTCTGGTCGGCCTGACCGCTGCCATCCTGGCGTCGGCGGCATTCGTCCTGATTTTGGCCCCCTTGTTCCGGCTGGGCGGGAATCGTACGGCCGGACATGGGCACAACCTTGCGGCCATGGTCGCGGTGCTTGGCTATTTTGGCGCTATCGGGCTGGGCTTCATGTTTCTTGAGATCGTCTGGATTCAACGTTTTATCCTGTTCTGGGGTCATCCGCTTTACAGCGCTGTCGGGGTGATCGCGGCCTTGCTCTGCGGCATGGGAGTGGGCAGCGTCCTGAGCGTCAAGCTTCTCTCTTCGCCGAAAACCATCCGGCATGTGTTGGCTGCAATCCTAGGCCTTATCGTCGCGTCCTCGTTCCTGTTTCCATGGTTGATGACAACCGGGTTGGGCTGGTCAGGACCGCTGAAATGGGTGACCGGTTTGACATTTTTGGCTGTACCCGCATTTTTCCTGGGCATGCCGTTTCCCCTTGGCCTGCGTATGCTGGACGCAACCCGTCCACAGCTGGTCCCCTGGGCATGGGGAATCAACGGTTGTTTTTCCGTGCTTGCCGCCCCGCTGGCCGTGCTTTTGGCTATGCAAATCGGTTTCGGTGCGGTGATTGGGATTGCAGTCTCGGCTTACTTGTTAGCCTTTTGCACATCCAGGTTGACCGGCACAGCAAAAGAGGTGTGGAAACCGCCATCCGACAGATAAAAGACTGAAACCTTATTTTTCATTACCAGTTGTGTTCATCCGGCCTGCTTTGATGTCCAGGGTGTTAGAAAACCATCGATTCCTCCCGATTCCTGGATATGGCGGATCAGGGAGCTGCCCATGACCACGCCGTCCACAGCGTCGTTGATTTTGGTCAGCTGCGCGGGGGAGTGCAGGCCAAAGCCCAGGGCCAAGGGGATGGAGAAGATTTCCCGGGCTTTTCTCAATGCGTTTTGCAGCTCCATGGGCAGCGCGTCCCGCTCGCCCGTGACCCCCATGACGGACACGAAATAGACAAAGCCCTCGGAGCGTCGGGCGTACAAACGCAACCGCTCGGCTGAGGTATTCAGACCCACCAGTGAAATCAAGGCGATTCCGCATTCACGGAACAATTTTCGGATGTCCAGGGCTTCCTCCAGGGGCAGGTCGGCGATGATCAGGCCGTTGACGCCAATCCGGGAGGCTGTCGCGGCCAGCCGCTCTAAACCGAACTGCAGGAATGGATTCATATAGCCCATGAGCACGATGCCGGCCCGAATGGAGGACCGACGCATGGCCAGTTCGTCCAAAATCCATTGCAGATTGACGCCTTGCTCCAGACAGCGCAGTGCAGCCTGTTCAACAATGGTGCCGTCGGCAACGGGATCGGAAAAGGGCACGCCGATTTCGATGATATCCGCCCCGGAGTGATCAAGGTCGGCGATGTGTCGCCAGAAGGCGTCCTTGTCCGGGTATCCGGCAGGCAAGTAGGGCATCAGGGCCTTGCGGCCGAGGGACAGGGCTTTATGAATTTTTTCGGTCAGGGTGTTGATGGTCATTGTCTTCTCCGGATGTTTTGTTTTTGGACAGAGTTAAGCAAAGGTGAACAGGTGCAGTTGTGGGCACGGTTCCCTTCTTGTAAACCTCCATGTACACGCTATAGAAGCCAGACATGTGGAAATCGCCCGAGTTCATTTTCTGCTGCTGATCATCCTTTTCGCAACGCCTCGCGCACGATGCCCAAGTCCTTGTCACCGCGGCCGGACAGGCAGACCACCACGTCCGTGGAAACCGGCAGGGTTTGGGCCAGACTCAGGACGTGCGCCAAGGCATGGGAGCTTTCCAGGGCCGCCAGGATCCCTTCGGTCTTGGCCAGACGCAAGAACGCTTTCAGGGCCTGGCTGTCGGTGACGCTAACATATTTTGCCCGCCCTTGGGCCTGCAGATGCGCATGTTCCGGTCCGACTCCGGGATAGTCCAGGCCGGGCGCCAGGGAATGGGACGGCATGATCTGGCCGTCAGCGGTTTGCAGCAGTTTTGTCTTGCAGCCGTGCAGCACGCCGGGAGTGCCCTTGTTCAATGTGGCGGAATGGAAGCAATCCACGCTTCCTTCCCCGGCAGCCTCCACGCCCACCAGGGCGGTTTGCCTGTGAGTCACAAAGGCGTGGAACATGCCGATGGCGTTGGAGCCGCCCCCAACGCAGGCCACCACCTGTTCCGGCAGCTTGCCGGTACGGCTCTGGAACTGCTCCAAGGCTTCCCGGCCGATGATGGACTGCAACTCACGCACCAACAACGGAAAGGGATGCGGGCCCACAGCCGAGCCCAGACAGTAGTGGGTGTCGGCCTGTTTTGCTATCCAGTGGCGCATCGCCGCGTTGATGGCGTCCTTGAGCGTCTGGCTGCCGGACTGCACGGGTCGGACCTGTGCGCCCAGCAGTTCCATGCGCTGTACATTATGCGCCTGTCTCACCACGTCCGTCGCGCCCATGTACACGATGCACTCCAGACCGAGCAGGGCCGCGGCCGTGGCCGTGGCCACGCCATGCTGCCCGGCGCCGGTTTCCGCCACCAGCCGGGTTTTGCCCATGTGCTTGGCCAGCAGGGCCTGACCCACGGTGTTGTTGATCTTGTGTGCACCCGTATGCGCAAGGTCCTCACGCTTCAGCCACAGGCCGAAATCCAGTTCCTTGGAAAGATTGTCACAACGATACAAAGCCGTGGGCCTGCCCACATAGTGGCGCAGAAGATTCGTGAATTCCTCCTGAAAGGCTGCGCTGGTCATGATCCGGTCCATGGCCTCCTCCAGTTCCAGCAGGGGCGGCATGAGCAGCTCCGGTGCGAAGCGTCCGCCAAAATCTCCGAAATATCCTTTTCTCATGAAATCTCCTTCTTGGTTGTGTTATGAAAACGATGCGGTGTCATTTTCAATTCAATGATTCTCTTGGCGTCAATATGGGGTCGGTATCGATACTTTTTGGATGCGTAGGGTCTGGCTTCGACCCCGATGCGGATACCGATACTGAAATCCGACGCCGACAACAGTATGTTCCACGTCAACATTGCATTGTCGCATGAGAATTGGTGTTGCGGTGCTTCAGCCCTTCAGTTCTCGCAGTGCCTGCGTCAATGCTTCCCGGCTTTTTCGGCCCAAGGCGTCCTCTACGCTGGAATTGAGATCCACTCCATCCGGCGTACAGCGCGACAGGGCGTCCCGGATATTTTCCGGCCCCAGGCCTCCGGCCAGAAACCAGGGCAGGGGAGATCGCAAGCCGGCCAGCCAACCAAAATCCAGGCTGCGGCCGTGTCCGCCGCCGCTGATCCCGGCGTCCAGCAGCACAGCCTGGCAAAAGGTCGCATCCGCCTCGATGTCCCGCTGCAGGTCCTCCAGCCGGGCATAACGTTGCGGCCAGAAGACCTTGACCACCCGCCTCGGCCCTACGGCACGGCAGAAGGCTTGGTCCTGCCCGCCGTGCAGCTGGGCCAGATCCAGTCCGGCTTGGTCCATGATCTTGCACACCTGGTTCGCGCTCTGGCGCACGAACACCCCTACGCGCAAAGCCCGACCCCGGACAAAGTCAGCGACCTGGGGAACATCAACATTCCGCGGGCTGGCCGGGTGAAAGATGAACCCAATCCGGTCCACGCCCAACTCCTCGCACAAGATCACGTCTTCGGCCCTGGTCAGGCCGCAGACCTTGATCAGCATTTTCCTGTTCTGCTCCACGTTCTTTGCTCCGCAATCGGCAACGACTCCGCACGTGTTCGATTGAGCAAGATGCCCGACCAGACGATACCCCTTAACACTGCAGCGAAACCTTCCAGTCATGATTGTCGCTGCGAGGTGTCGCATGGCGGCCGCGCCGACATGTTTGACAAGCGCTGCATTGTCTGACCACGCAGGCGGCGAGGGAGTTTGCAACGCAAGGAAAATATGAAAGCGCGGCATGCCTTTACGCCTTCCGCATCTGCTTCAGCAAACCGGCCAAAACCGCGCCTGGATCTGGCGCCTGCATCAGCCGGGTGCCCATGAGCAGGCCGTCAAACCCCGCGTCGCGCATCCGGGCCATGTCCCTTGCTGTCTGCAATCCGCTGGCGCTGATCCAGACCTCGTCCGCGGACTTGCGGCCGATCAGCTCCAGGGAAACGCCAAGGTCCGTGGACAGGGTGTCCAGATCTCTGTTGTTCACCTGGATGATCCGCGCCCCAACGTGCTTGGCCCGGTCCAGGTCGGCCTGGTCAAAGATCTCCACCACCGCTTCCAGGCCGAATTCATCGCAGGCCGCAAGCATTGTGGCCAGCTCATGCGGTGTGAGCATCCGCGCGATGAGCAACACGGCCGAGGCCGGGGTTGCCGCGCTTTGGCGAACCTGCAATGGGTGCAGCAGAAAATCTTTACGCAGCAGGGGCAGGCCCGGTCCGGCCATGGCGTCCAAGTATTCCAGCCGCCCCTGGAAATAGGTTTGCTCGGTGAGCACGGACAAGGCCGCGGCTCCGGCCCGGGCATAGCCCGAGGCGGCCTGCTCCGGGAACCAGCCCGCGTTGATCAGTCCCTTGCTTGGGGAAGCCCGCTTGTATTCAGCGATCACCGCGCCCGGGCTTTGTTCCAGAAGAGCCCGGCGCAGGGAGGGTCTGCAGACCTGCAGCGGTTCGGGCAGTGTCCAAACCGCTGCCATAGCCTGCAAGGCCCGAATTTCTGCCTGTTTGGCCTGGCGGAATTTTTCAAGCATACAACACCCTGCTGCTGACGCCTTTTTTCAGGGCATCCCTGGCCATCTCGGCGCACTGGATCAGATTTATGTCTTTTTCCAGAAGGTAGAGGCAGGCCGCCAGATTCAAGGCTGTCATTTCAGCCACGGCCCGGCGGCCGCCCCCGGATAGAATGTCCTGCATCACGCCCACGGCATGGTCTTTGTCCCGGACGGTCACATCCTCGGGAGCATGCCGCGCAAAACCGAGCTTCTCCGGATTGATGGCCGTTTTCTCCATGATGCCGTCCTTGACCAGATAGCAGCGAGCCGGGCCAAAAGTGGTCAGTTCGTCGAAGCCCCCGGCCCCGTGAACCACCAGGGCCCTTTCCACGCCGGTCAAGAGCAGGGCTTCGCCCATGATGAATAAATATTCAGGATGGCCTACGCCGATGAGTTGGTGGGTGGGACGGGCCGGGTTGAGCAAAGGTCCCATGAGGTTGAACAGGGTTCTGATGCCGAGTTCGCGGCGGACCGGCATGATGTGCTTGAAGGCCGGGTGATAGGCCGGGGCGAAGAGAAACACGAAATTGCGGCTCGCCAAGTTCTCGGCAACCTTCTCCGGCTCGATGTCCAAGGGGATGCCCAAGACCTCGAGCACGTCGGCGCTGCCACAGGACGAGGACACGGCCCGGTTGCCGTGCTTGACCACCTGATAGCCCATCTCGGCCAAAAACAGAGCCACGGCCGTGGAGCAGTTGAAGCTGTGGCTATTATCCCCTCCCGTGCCGCAGGTGTCGATACGTGGTCCGGACAGTCCCGGGATTTGTCGGGCATGCTCCAATCCCGCCCGCACGCCCGCGGCCAGATCCGTGGAGTCCTCGCCTTTGACCCGCAGGCCCATGAGAAAGGCTCCGGCCTGGGAGGGGTCCAGTTGGCCCTCCAGCAAGGCGTTGAAAATCATGTCGGCTTGCACGTCGCTCAAAGTCTGCCTCTTGGCCAGGTGTTCCAAGATGTCGCTGATCTGCATTTGTAAGCTCCTTCTCATGGTGTGGAAAACAATTTTTGGTGCATTTTAAGAAAATTGGCCAAAAGTTTTGGGCCGTCCGGGGTGAGCACGGATTCGGGATGAAACTGTACTCCCATCCAAGGGCGGTCCGTGTAGCGCAGGCCCATCACCTCGTCCTGCGCGGTCCAAGCCGTGCGCGTCAGCACACTTGACGCCTCTTGCGCAGCAACCAGCAAGGAGTGATAGCGGCCGCACTGCATGGGTCGAGGCAGACCTTCGAACAGACCGAATCCTTCATGGTCCACGGCCGAGGTCTTGCCGTGCATGATCCGGGAAGCCACGTCCACCGAGGCCCCGGCAAAACGGCCCAGAATCTGATGTCCCAGGCAGATGCCCAGTACCGGCACGCTGCTGGGCAACTTTTCCAGAAATTGCATGCACAATCCGGCGAATTCAGGCCGTCCCGGGCCGGGAGAGATGATCACGGCTTCCAAATTGTCGCCTCCCGCCAGATCCAACAGTTCGTGCCGGTCGTTGCGCAGCACTGTGGGGAACACTCCCAGGACCTGGAAGGCTTGGACCAGATTGAAGGTGAAAGAATCGTAATTATCGATAAGTAAAAACATCACTGCCTCCCTGCTTGGTGAAGGCGTCCCTGAGGACCTTGGCCTTGTTGCGGCATTCGTTCCATTCCTTGTCAGGTTCGGAATCCGCGACAATCCCGGCTCCGGCCTGGAAATGCACCTGGCCGTCGCGGACCCACAGGCTGCGAATGGTGATGCCCGTGTCCAGGTTCACCCGCTGCGGGCCGTCCGCCGCATTCAGGCCCAGCCAGCCGATGGCTCCGGCATAAGGTCCCCGAGGCAGGGGCTCGTGTCCGGCAATGATCTCCATGGCCCGAATCTTGGGCGCGCCGCTGACTGTTCCCGCGGGAAAGGTGGCCTGGAGCACGTCCAGGGCGTCCAGTCCCTCGGCCAATTGCGCCTGGACGTAGGAGGTCAGGTGCATGACATGGGAGAAGCGTTCCACCTGCATGAATTTATCGACTTTTACACTGCCGGGCGCGGCGATCCGGCCCAGGTCGTTGCGCCCCAAATCCACGAGCATCACGTGCTCGGCCCGCTCCTTGGGATCGGCCAGCAGTTCCCGGGCCAAAGCCCGGTCCTGCTCCTCGTTTTCTCCGCGCGGTCTGGTCCCGGCAATGGGCCGAGATTCCAGCAAACCGTCCTGGCAACGAACCATCAGTTCCGGTGATGACCCCAACAGAGTCAAACGAGGCAGGCGCATGAAAAACATATACGGCGAGGGATTGATCTGGCGCAGTCGGCGATAGAGCACGAAAGGCTCGCCGGAAAATGGGGCCTCGAAACGAGTGGAGAGCACGGTTTGGATTGCTTCTCCAGTGCGGATCAATTCCTTGACGCGACCAACCTGTCTCATGAAATCTCCAGCTTGGGGCGTTTTTCTGATCTGACCCACCACCGGGGGATCGTCAGGCGAGGGCTTTTGCAGTTCCTCCACGCCGGTCCGGTCCGAGTCCAGGCTCAGGACGCAGCAGCGATGGTGCAGATGATCATACAAAGCCACTCGGGCCGGCAGCACCAGGCAGGCCTCGGTCTGGGTGGCGGGCAGACTGTTCACCAGCTTGGGCTCGAACAAGCCGGCCATGCCGTAGCCGAAATATCCGTAAAGGCCCCTGGTCAGGGCGGGAAGATCGGCAAACTCGTCCTTTGCCGTGATCCGCAAGGAGGACAGCACCCGGCGCAGGGCCGGAACGAATTCCTCGCTGTCCAGTTTTTCCAGGTTCTTCAAGCGCGCATCCTGGGTCTGAACCTCCATGCGTCCGTCCCGGCAATTCAATCGTAGCCGAAAGTCCCAGGCGATCAGACTGTAGCGGCCCAGACGGCCGTCCACTTCAGCGCTTTCCAGGAGGATGCCCTGGCGTTTGCCCACCAGCCCGAGAAACAGGCTGATGGGCGTCTGCACGTCCGCGGCCAGCCATTGGCCGTGCTGGGTCAGGTCGATGTGCATGGTGTGCTCCTTGAGAATGGTTTCATGATTTCCGAAGTATTGAGGTTTATCCTTCCCATCCGGCGCATTTTTTTCATTTTTCTGAAGGCACAAAAAAACCGCCTTCCCGGGGGAAAGCGGCATCGATATTGTGGTTGCACTGGTGCGTTCACATCATGGGCCGGTTGTCCCCCTGATCTGTTTGTCGCGCCACCACCAGCCGGCGCGCTGGGCCAGTACGTCCATGTCGCCGCCCGCGGCCAGATTGAGATGGGAGCGGAACAGACGTACCGCGTCCTGGCTGTAGGGATTGGCCTCGAACAGATCCGTGAACATGGTCGCGTCTTCGGTAAGCATTTTTCTGGCCGCTTCCAGTCGCCGGGAAAACGAGGGGGTCAGGAAGGATTCCAAACTTTCGTCCTCGGCCAGTGCGGAGAGATAGGCGCAGGTGGTCACGAAATTAAGTCCCTGCACTGCGGCCATGGCCCGGTCATGGGTTTCGGCAGTGGACAAAAACGGCGCAAAACCCAGTTTGGTCAGGAGGTCCAGAATTGCGTTCAGGGCCTGTTCCCCGCGGCCCGGGGTCACGGCCACCCGCGCGACCTGATTCGGCTCGGGCCCAAACAAAGGGTGGGTCCCCACCACGGAACCAGCGTGGTATCTGAGCATTACGGCCATGGGCAAAACCTTCACGGAACAGATGTCCATGAGGACGGTTTCAGGCGAAAGGTGCGCGGCGCAGCGGGCCAGAACATCCTCCAGAACAGGGGCCGGCACGGCCAGCAGCACCAGGTCCTGGTTCGGCAAAACCTCGGCCAGACGCTGTTTTTCAAGCGGTTGATCCAGGCCGGCCACCTGCCGCCCGGTCGCTTGCAGCCGGGAGACAAACAAGCCGCCCATGCGGCCGCGTGAGCCGATCACGCAGCAGCGTCGCAAGGTGGGGATGGTTTTTAGTGGATCATCCATAATGTCGCTGGCCGCATGGTATTATTATTTGCAGTCCACATGGCGCCTTCTGTTGGTTGTTGTCGGGATCGCTTTCGATGGGATATTGTGATTCATTCGATTCCGGCTCTGATTTCGATTTTGATAGCGATTGCGATTTGCTGGAGATATTGCCCGGCTTCACGCTAGTGCATTCTTCAACCTCTCCCAGCGCGCCCAGAATTCCGGGAACGACTTGGCCACGCACCCGGGCTGGTCCAGTTCCACGCCGATTCCGCCCAACTCCAAAAGCGACAGACTCATGGCCAGACGGTGGTCGCCATAGGTCGTGAAGCTCAAACGCTTTCCCCTGGGTAGCGGCGCGGGCTTAATGACCAGCCCGTCGTCCAGGCTCGTGATTATTGCACCGATGCGCCCCAATTCCGTGGCCACGGCTTCCAGGCGGTCGCTTTCTTTGATCCGCAAATGGCCCACGTTGCGGATGGTGGTCGTCCCCCTGGCCTGGACCGCCACCGCGGCCACCGTAGGCACCAGGTCGGGGCAGTGGCCCATGTCCAGATTTACACTGCGCAGATGTCCCCCGGAGATCATGATCGTGTCTTTCTGCCATTGCACTGTTGCGCCCATGCTCTGAAGGATGCCCGCTATGGCCTGGTCGCCTTGCAACGAATCCCGGCGCAGGCCGGACACAGCCACGGGGATCCTGCCCAATGCCCCGGCGGCCAGAAAATACGAAGCGTTGCTCCAGTCCCCTTCCACTATCGCAGTCCGGGGTTGATAGGCGCCTGGCCGGACAACGATTTGCAGCCTGCCCGGGACAACCTCGCCCGGAGCGCGCCAGGACACGTCACCCCAGCCGGTTTCGTCCAAAATTTGAACCCGAAAAGCGATGCCGAAATCCTCCATGACCTGTAGGGTCAGGCCCACGTATGGCCAAGAGACCACCTTGCGGCCGGTAATGGTTACGATCAGGGGCGTGCGAGCCTGGGGCGCGGCCAAAAGCAGACCGGACAGATACTGGCTGGATTCATCCAGATCAATGGTCGTCTCTCCGCCGGACAATCCGGCAGCCTGCAACAGCAGGGGAGGGCAGCCGGTCTGCTCGAGATAGGAGATCCTGGCGCCCTGTCCGTGCAGCGCGTTTACCAGACTGGCTATGGGCCGGGAGTGCATCTTTCCCCGCCCCTGGATCCGGAAGAGGCCTTGTCCCGAGGCCAGGATCGCCGTGAGCAGGCGGCAGGTGGTGCCGGACTCGCCCACGTCCATGAGCATGGGGTCCGCGCTCGCCGGGCCGCCCTGCGGGCCATTAGGCATGCCGGACACCGCGTATGCACCGGGGCCATCACGGCGGATCACGGCCGAGGCCCGGCCCAGGATATCTATGGTCCGTTCCAAATCCTCGCTTTCCAAAATATTGGTCAGCCGAGACGTGCCCCGGGCCAGGGCCGCGGCAATCATCGCGCGGTGGGACAAAGACTTGGAGGCCGGAGCCTGGATGGTGACTGCGGATGCAATGGGCATGATTCTCAGCTCTCGCGGGATGCAATCATTGCTTGGATGATTTCAGTTGGCCTGGCTGTTGTTTCGGGTTCGGCATCAGGACCGTTTTTGCTTCATCAAGGCCTGTGCTGGGGTACCGATACCGATTTCTATTTCGACCTCGATTCATGGCCGATGTCCGTCTCCATCGGCAAAAGGATCCCGGGATACATCCAGGTAGGGCCCCGAGGGATAGCTGCCCAGGATGCGCAGGGTATGGCAGTTGTTGCGCAGATCGGTCAGCACCCGTTGGTATTCCTGGCGGCTGACGTCGCACTCCAGGTCCACGAAAAACACATATTTCCACTTTTCTCCGCGCAACGGGCGGGATTCAAGTTTTTTCAGGTTGATGCCTTCCCGGGCCAGCAGATTCAGCACTTGAGCCAGAGCACCGGGTTTGTCCGGCAGGGTCAAGAGCATGGAGGTCTTGTCCCGGTTGCCTGCGTCAGCGGGTTGCGCGCCGATGATCAAAAAGCGGGTCCAGTTGTCCGGTTGGTCTTCGATGCGCCGGGCCAGGACGGTCAGTCCGAGCATGTGGGCCACGCGCACGTGGCCGATGGCCGCTGCGTTCAGTTCCTCCAAAACCCGGCGGGCAGCCGCGGCCGTGCTTTCCGCGGGAATGACTCTGGCTGCGGGCAGGTTCGCCCGCAGCCAGGACGAACACTGATCCAGGGCCTGGGGATGAGAGTAGACCCGCTTAATGTCGGCGATCTGTCCGTTCACGGCCAGCAGGGCGTGGCTGATCTTGCAATAGATTTCCGCTTGTACGTGGACCTCGAACTGCAGGAACAGGTCCAGGCTTTGGCCCACGGTGCCCTGCAGTGAATTTTCCAGGGGGATCACCCCGAGTTCGGCTTCCTGGCTTGCCACGGCGGCAAAGACCTCGTGCAGGCTGTTTTTCGGCTGAAAATTTCCACTCTGCCCCAGATACTCCAATCCTGCAAAATGGGAAAATGTACCCTCGGGACCGAGATAAACAATGGTTTGCGGCCGCTGCAGACGGCGCGAGGAGGAGAGAATCTCGCGATAAATATTGCGAAGATGATCTTCGGGCAGGGGGCCTTGATTGGCTTCAGCCAAACGGGCCAGGACTTCCTTTTCCCGAAAAGGTTTGAAAACCATGTCCTGCTGATTTTGCTTCAGCCGCCCGACTTCCAGGCTCAGGCCGGCACGGCGGTTTAGGAGAGCCAGCAATTTCTGGTCAGTGGCGTCGATGTCCTCACGGATTTTTGAAAGCTGTTTTTTGTTTTCCTGAGTTGGATCGCGCTGCGGTAGGGTGCTCATGTCTCGCTAATCTCCTCGCTGATGGCCATGCCGAAATGCCGTCCGGCAGTATCCAGACGACAGAGCACTTGGTCACCGGGAGCCAGGGCGACCACGCTCACGGGGCTGCCGTCAGGACGCACCAGGCGGATGGTTTCCGCGTTCTGCAGGAAAATGGTTCCGCGTTTTTCTTTGCAAGCTGCTGTGATCAAGACCAGGGGTCTGATTTCCACCTTGCTTCGGCCGACCACGACCAGGGAGGCTTGACCCTGGGCATCCACGATTAAAACCTCCCTGCCGGCCTGGATTTCGCCGAGGTAGGAGGTGCGGTTGCCGGGCAGCAGGGCATAGGCATGCACGGCGCCGGCATTGATCCGGAAGGGCCGGGCCGCAACATAGGCGTTTTCCTCGGTTTCCGCGTGCACCAGGAAGGTGAAGGAGCTGGAATTGCCCACGAGCATGCCCTGACCGGTTTTAAGCAGGGAGCAGGTGTCCACGCAGACCCGGTGGCCAAGACCCACGGGCGTTATCTCCTCGATGATCGCCGTGTCCAGGTCCAGACGGCCTTCGGAGAGCTTCAGCGCGGCCACGATGGACCTCAGCTCTACCGCGGCCTCGGGCAGGACCACCACGAAGTCCACGCCGCGTTCAAGGATGCCCGCAGCCAGCCGGGCCTGTTCCAGGGAGGAGACCTCCACACCCAAACCCTGGGCCTGGGCCAGGATGTTCTCCACCGGGATGATCTCCCAGCCCCGGGTCAGCGCGACGGTTTTTCCGGCGCGCAGGCTGTGCACGGCTTCTTCTTCGTCCGCCTTAGACTGCAGAGTGATGGTTGTGAGCTCATCCTCGGCCAGGACTCGCACGCGGCCAAGGGACGCGATGTCCTTGATCCGGTCCGGAGACGAGATCAGGACGTCCACCCCGGATTCCAGGGCCAGGGTGACCAGATGCTTGTCAAAGGGCACGGATTTCAACCAGACTTGGGTCATGACGGATTCCTTTTATTGAAGTAATTCCATGGCCTGGGAAACATCCCAGTCATCATGCACAATGCCATGCAGGGCCTGGACCAGGCGCGAAGGCTGATCCGCCTGGAAAATGTTTCGGCCGATGGACAGTCCCGCACCGCCGGCCTGCAGACTGTCGTAAACCATGACCAGCAGGTCCAGGGCGCTCTCCAGCTTGGGGCCGCCGGCAATGACCACGGGCACGCAGCATCCGTCCACGACCGGGCGGAAGGTTTCCACACTCCCGGTATAGGGCACCTTGACCACGTCCGCTCCCAGTTCAACGCCCACTCGGGCGCAATGGGCGATCACGTCCGGATCGTATTCATTCTTGATTTTCGGGCCACGGGCATAAACCATGGCCAGCACGGGCATGCCCCAGTCCATAGCCGTGGTGGTCATTTGGCCCATCTGCTCCAGCATGTGCCGTTCGGTTTCGTCGCCCAGGTTGACGTGCAGGCTGACCGCGTCCGCTCCCAGTTTGATGGCGTCCTCCACCGTGCCTACCAGGGTTTTGGCATTGGGAAAAGGGGACAGGGACGTGCTGGCGGAGAGATGCACGATCAAGCCGATGTCCGCGCCCTTGCCGCGATGGGAGCAGCGCACCAGCCCTTTGTGCAGGATGATGGCGTTGGCACCGCCCTCGGCCACGTCGTTGATGGTCGATCGCATATCCACCAGCCCGGAGATAGGCCCGACGCTTACCCCGTGGTCCATGGGCACGATGATGGTTCGCCCGGTATTGCGGTTGAAAATCCTCTCCAGTCGTACTGCCTTGCCCAAGTGCATGTATTGCATGGCCATTCCTCCCCTTTGCCGCTCTGAGAAGCCTAGTGCGCGCCGAACATTGCCACAAAAAAAGGGCCGCCGGCGTATCGCCTGCGGCCCTTTGAGTGCGGTTTTTTGATGTTCTATTGCGTTGGTTACACCGCTTCCCCTTGACCACAGGCCACGTTGCGCCAAAAATAAAAAAAGCAAAAATACAGGCTGGAACTATGGAAGGTGGTCAGCGCGGGTTGCATGGGCAGTGTCAATAAGTGAGCGTATCGGAGTTTGTCAAGGGGTTTGTGTTTTTTTTCTTCATCAAGATGCGACTCCCATAACCACGTAGACCGGATCGCTGGTATCGGTTTCATTGATGTGCGGATCATTCCCGGGCCGCCACCAGTTGCGGATGCTTACGGTATGCAAGTCCTGCAGCGCCGGCAGCTCCCTGAAACACTCCAGCACCAGCCCAAGACGCTCGAACTCGTGCAGGTCCACCCACTGCCAAACCGCCTTGTCCGGAAACCAGCGGTTGGAAAAGCCGATCAAGAGTGTGCCGCCGGGGCGCAGCGCCCGGATGCACTGGGCCAGCACGGCCCTTGGATCGGTCAGATATTCGATGGACAGGCTGCAGACCACGTTGTCAAAGCTCTTGTCCGCAAAGGGCAGCTCGGGGTTGTCGTTCAGATCGTGGATGACCCGTCGGGCAAGCAAGGGGTTGGCCTCAAGCTCTTCACGGTTCAGCCCCAGCCCCGTAACGTCCAGCCCGCGATCTTCAGGTAAATGGGAATGGACGTTGCTCATCAGGTCCAACACCCTGGCGCCGGGTTTGAGGACAGATGCATAAATCTCCTGCAGGAAGGCCGCGGCCCGGGAATCCACATGGCCAATGATCCGGGGCGACGCATAAAACAGGGCGTCATCAGACTCGTCATCGCGGCGCAGGCCGTTCAGGGACCCGAACTGCGTGGGCCGTCCGCCATGACGGGCCTGCATGCCCGGTCCAGTATCCGCCAGCTCTTCCATCCAGCTGGCCAGACGACCTCCTGTCTCCGATGTCTTGTCCGCCATGTCCAGGACAGTGGCCCGAAGTTTCAGCTCCTGGCCCGCCAACGGATGATTCAAATCAACTGTCATGGTCTGCTCGTCCATGTCGATGACTCGTCCTGGACGAGCATCCTGGGGGTGTATGCCAATAATGTTGCCCAGCATTCCCCTGGGGTAGAAGCGACCTTGCCGCAAGGGGATTTTTCGAGCGCTGATCACGCGGCGGTTGAATTGTGTTCGCGGCACGCGATAAATCAGCTTTTGATCATACGCCGGGATGGCCTCGCCTGGTTGATATTCCAAGTAAAACTCATCTCCGGGGCTTTTTCCCAACAAGGATTGCTGCATGCGAGGTGGAAAAATATCCCGCCACACGTTGACCCGCCTGGCCAGGTATCGTTCCTGATGCCGGGCCTCTCTGCTCTGCCATTCCAATTCCAACACCAAAGACGCAAGACTTTGTTCATGAATAACAGACACTTACTCCTTCTTTGCTCACCCGTGAATTGGGTTCAAAGGTTGTCCAAGTTCTCTACATGACGTCAAAAATCCGTCCTGCATTGTCGCCGTTGCACATAAACTGCCCGCAAGAAATCACTTGCCGCTGGGCAAATCACCAAACACCATAATGATAGGATTATTCTCAGCACAGGCAAGAGCCAGTGCGTTGAAGACGGCTTGCCGCTATGATGTCCATGCCTTGCATCTCTGAACAATTTCTGGGACCATACATCCACAAGCAACACATTCATCAGCATTAAAACGGAGATAGTTTCATGGACAAAAAAAGTTGGCTGCAAAAGCTAGAGGCTATGGAACAGGAGCAACAGGAAACCACTCAGCCTGAATCGGATAACAGCATCCCGCGTGTTTTTCTGGAAGGCCGGGGGAAGTTCTTGATTTTGGGCGGCATCGGGGTGGTGGTTTTGGTTCTTTTGGTGGTCATTTTTTCCTCAGGCAAGGACACGGTTTCGGAAAGACAGCTTCAGGATATTCTGGCCAGGCTTGATGTGTTGGAGTCCAGGCTGGTGGGTCTGGAGAACCAGGAAGGCGGGCGGCAGCAGGCGTTGGTGAGGATGCAGGGGGACTTCAGCATCCTGACCATGCGTGTAGACAAGCTTTCCCGGGAGATGAAGGAACAGTTCGCCGATGTCGCGGCAAAAAAGGAACAGCCCTCCTCAGCAACGGCGGCCCCAAAGCCCGCCGCTCAGCAACAACCTCAACAGGCCGCGCCACCCGCAGCTCCGAAGCCTGCAGCGGGTACTTCACCGACCCAGTCAAAACCCCAGGCAGCAACGCCGGTCAAACCAGCTGCGTCAAAACCGGTCCTGCACGAGGTCCGGGCCGGGGAAACCCTTTATCGGATCAGCCGCACTTATGGCGTTACAGTGGATGAAATCAGGCAACTGAACAAAATCGGTACCGACGACCTGATTCATCCGGGGCAGCTGCTGACCATCAAAAAGTAACCCGAAACCCCTTTGCAAGGAAGGTGACAATGTACGCTGTGGCCATCAACGGCAGCCCGCGCAAAGGCGGGAACACCGAAACCCTTTTGAGACATGTTCTGGCCCCGCTGGATGCTGCCGGCTGGGAAACCGAATTGGTTCAGGTCGGAGGCAAAGGCATTCACGGGTGCATTGCCTGCTACAAATGCTTCGAGAACAAGAACATGCGCTGTTCCGTGGACAAGGACGGGTTCAACGCGGTGATGGAGAAGATGATCCGCGCCCAGGCAGTCATCATCGGCTCGCCCACCTATTTTACGGATGTTTCCGCGGACACCAAGGCGGTCCTGGACCGATCCGGCTTGGTGGCCATTGCCAACGGCTTCTTGTTTCGGGGCAAGATCGGCGCGGCCGTGGTGGCCGTGCGCCGAGGCGGCGGCACGCACGTGTTCGACACCATCAACCACATGTATCTCATGTCCCAGATGATCGTGCCCGGCTCCACTTACTGGAACCTCGGCTACGGCAGGAACCCCGGCGAGGTGGAAAATGACGCCGAGGGGCTGAACAACATGCGTCATTTGGGCGAAACCATCGCCTGGCTGGGCGCGGCCGTGAGGCCCCACGTTGCTTCGTACCCTTCGGCGGTGAAGGAAAAGTAACCAGCTACAGCAGCCTCAGGTTCCAGTTGAAGGCCGAGGATCTGGGTCGTTCCCGCAAGCCCGCGGGCAATTTTTCGTGAATATGGACGAACAGGCGATAGCCCGCGGCTTCCAGCCTGCTTTTCCGGGTAGCAAGGTCCAGGGGCCAATCCGGAAATATCCACAAATTCTGTCCATACTTGCGGGCCCAGGCCACCTCCCCCTTGGGGCTGCGCACGGCCTTTTCCGGGTGCAGGGCTTCGGCCTGCAACCGGGACACGGCCAAGGGCCACATGCCTTGCAGGACCACTCCCAGGGGCAGGGATGCCTGCTTGGGCAGGTCCAGGAAAGACTCTTCATCCAGCTCCGGACTGACCATGGCTCCGGCAAATCCCAATCGGCGCAATTCCTCCACGGCCAAGGCATTGGCCGTATTGCAAAACGGGCCGGCCCAGATTTCCTCGGCGTTTGACGCCTTGTCCTGGGCAAAAAGCTGAATTTGCCAGGGGGCGTTGCATAAGAAAAATGACGCTCCCAGAGAACGCACCCGCCTCAGAGCCTTGCGCCACGCTGTCTCCTCATTCGGCCAGATCACTGGGGGCAGCCACCAGGCAAGATTGCGGCAGGTTGCCGGGGTCATCCGCTCCAGAAATTTCAGATCCAGCCACATGGCCTGGACCATCTGCCCCTGGTGGCGTTGGGGCCGCCGGGAAACCGTCATTTCCCTTTTGCCGCGGCCAGGACGCAAGGTTTTGGGCAACGTCGGATCAAACGAGGACGGCCCACTTTCCATCGCAGGCATGACTTGGTTCAGCTCCTGCTCCAATCCTTGCACCACCCGTCGCAATTCGGATTCCCGGCGGTCCACCAGCCACAGACTGGTCCCGGCGGGTGCCGGTGGTATTGGCTTTGCCCCACGCTGCCTGGGCTGGTCCAAATCAAAGCGGCCGTTCTTGGGCACGAAGCGAGGTACCCGGACGATCCGGTGCCAGGGCTGGTCCTCGGAGCCCAGACGAAGCAGGTCTCCAGGCTGCAACGGCAGCCTCGGGCGAAAGAAAAGGCTTTTAGTGTCGTTGGGGATGCGCCCGGCCAGCAGTCCGGAACCGAGCTGCTCAAAGGGCTCCAAAGGCTGATAAGGACGCTGCGGCAAGAAGCCGGCATGGGAACCCGGCCGGCCCAGGGCCATGGCCAGCAGTTCAAGCGCATCCTTGCGGACCTGGGCCGCTTTCGGCTCATCCCGCAGCATGCGGTAGGCCGTGACCGTATAGAACACGTAATGGGCGCTTTTCTTACGGCCCTCGATCTTCCAGGTGCGCACCTCGGGGATGTCCAGCAGGGTCTTTACCAGCACGTCCAGGCTCAGATCCTGGCAGGAAAAGTAGTGACCGGACCTGCCGTCATGTTCGTAGAGACGGCGGCAGGGCTGCACGCAGCGGCCGCGCAACCCGCTTTTGCCGCCCATGTAGCTGCTCCAGTAGCAGCGTCCGGATACCGCATAGCACAAGGCGCCGTGGATAAAGACTTCCAGGGCCAGACCCGGCGGGCAGGCCTGAGCCATGTTCTTGATCTCATCCAGATTGAATTCCCGGGGCAGGACAACCTGTTGCACCCCGAGCCGGGCAGCCGCTGCCAATCCAGAGGGCATGCTCACGCAGGCCAGGGTGGACAGGTGCATTTCGCCGGCAAAACCCACCTGCCGGGCCAGTTCCAGCATGCCCAGATCCTGGACGATCAGTCCGTCCGGATGGACCACGCGCTGGAGTTGGTCCACCAACCGCCCGGCCGCAGACACGTCATGGGGCTTGAGCAGTGTGTTCATGGCCACCAGCACCCGCCGGCCCTTGCCATGGGCCAGGACGGTCAATCCAGCCAGTTCGCGCAGGGAAAAATTCTCCGCTTCCATGCGTGCGGAAAAATGTTTCAGGCCGCAATACACTCCGTCCGCACCGGCGGCCAAAGCGGCCAAGAAAGCCTGCCTGTCCCCGGCCGGGGCCAGGATTTCTGGTCGTCGCTGTTCAATTGTTGCCGTAGTGCTCATGGAAAACAAAAAGGGGCGGACCAAGCCGCCCCTTTGGTTACATGATTGTCTTGAGCAATGCTCCCGCGCCCTGCTCGCAACTCAATTTTTTTAATCGCGTTCCTTCGCGCCGTTCGCGTTTCACAAAAATATGCTCTTTTTGTCACCCAACCAGAAGAGCCGCTACTCCTGCTCGACCTTGGATTCGGCCACGACCTTCTCCGCCACGGACGGCGGGCATTCCTCGTAATGGTCAAACTCCATCACGAACGTGCCTTGTCCGCCGGTCATGGAACGCAGGGTGGGCGCGTACTCCAGGACTTCGGCCATGGGCACGTGGGCCCGGATCTCCGTGACCCCGGCCTGGGAATCCGTGCCCAGGACCTTGCCCCGGCGGCTGGAGAGATCGCCGATAATGTCTCCCATAAACTCGTCCGGCGTGTACACGGTCATCAGGACGATGGGTTCCAGCAGCTGGATCTTGGCCTCTTCCGCGGCCTTCTTGAAGGCCAGGGACCCGGCCACCTTGAAGGCCATTTCCGAGGAGTCCACGGTGTGGAAGGAACCGTCGAACAAGGTCACCTTGAAGTCCACCAGGGGGTATCCGGCCAAGACGCCGCGCTGAGACGCTTCTTGGATGCCCTTGTCCACCGCCGGGATATACTGCCGGGGAATGGCCCCGCCGACAATGGCGTCCACGAATTCATAGCCTCCTCCCCGCGGGAGGGGCTCCATGCGGATCCAGCAATCTCCGAACTGACCACGGCCGCCGGACTGCTTCTTGTGTCGGCCCTGGACTTCGGCCCGGCCCTTAATGGTCTCTCGGTAGGGCACCTTGGGCGGCTTGAGCACGATATCCACTTTATAGCGGCGGCGGACCTTTTCCACGGCCGTTTCGATGTGCATTTGGCCCATGCCGGAGAGCAGCATTTCCCCGGTTTCATCACCACGGGAGATCTTCAGGCTGACGTCCTCTTCCAGAAGCTTCTGCACCGCGGAATAGACCTTGTCTTCCTCGCCTTTTTCAGCCGCACCCAGAGCGTAAGTGATCATGCTTGTGGGCAGGGCCGGCGCTTCCAGCATGAAGGGAGACTTTTCATCGCACAGCGTGTCCGCCGTGGAGGTGTTCTTCAGCTTGGCCACGGCCACCACAGCACCGGGGCCCAGGGTTTCCTTGCACGGGGAGGACGTCTTGCCTTGGAGCAGCAGTAGTTGACCGAGGCGTTCCTTGGCGTCCTTGCCCGGGTTGGCCAGGGTCATGTCCGAGGCCACGGTCCCGGACAAAACGCGGATCACACTGAGCTGTCCGGTAAAGGGATCGGCGATGGTTTTGCAGACGAAACACGCTGTGGGCGCATCTGACGCGGAAAGCCGCTCTGCACCGTCCTTGCCCTGCCAGGGTTGGGCGCGGTCCAGGGGCGAGGGCAACAGGTCCTGAATTGCGTCCAAAAGCAAATTCGCTCCCTTGTTGATCAAAGCCGCGCAGACGGTCACCGGGGTCAGTTCCCTGGAAAGCACGCCCTGGCGCAGGGCCGTTCGCATTTCCTCCAGACTCAAGGCGCCTTCTTCCAGATATTTTTCCATGAGGGCTTCATCGCATTCCGCGATGTTTTCCATCATGGTTTCGCGCATGCTTTCCACCTCGTCGGCCAGGTCGGCGGGCATCTCGCCGGGTTTAAGGCCGCCCTTGTCGTCGAAGAACAATGCCTGGCCCGCAAGAATGTCCACCACTCCGCGGAAATCCTGCTCGCTGCCCACGGGCAGGTGCAGCAGTACCGGCTTTATGCCCAGGATTTCCCGCAAGCCGCCAAAGGCCATGTCAAAATTGGCCCGGTCGCGGTCCATTTTGTTGATTACCACCATGGCAGGCAAATTCAGCTTTTGCACTTCGGCCCAGCAACGCTTGGTCAAGGGCTTGACCCCGTCCACGGCGTCGATCACGAATACGGCCGCGTCCGCGGCCGTAAGCAGATATGGCAGGTCCGCGGAAAAATTATTGTCACCTGGAGCATCGATCAGGAAGTGCTGGTTCTTCTTCCATTGATAGCTGGCGAAAGCGGGTTGGATACTTCCCCGACGCTTGATTTCCTCGGGTTCGTAATCCAGGCAAGTCGTGCCTTCGTCGATTTTGCCCAAACGGTTGACCACACCGGTATTGAAGAGCACCATTTCAGCAACGGATGTTTTGCCGCAACCGCCGTGCCCCACCAGGGCGTAGGTTCGTTGGGCGCTGAACTTATCTTCCATTCGGCCTCCTTCAAGGATTCGATTTGGTTTTGGGTTGCAGGCAGATGGGATTGATGGTCTCTCAAAAAATGTCCATTTTCTTCATTTCAAAGGTTTGAATCTATAGAGACGGGCCGGGAAAAATGTCAAGGGAGGCCTCAAAAATGGTATGCGTAGCGCGGGTTTGCACAGCGGAAGTGGACATATCGGGTAGGAATCTGTTTTGGGCGGAGATGCCGCCGCCGGCCATGCGAGCTTCCATAAAAAGCGTGGGGCAACTGGAACCGGTGTCGGCCCGTTTTCACGACGGTCGCTGGCATGTCATTTCAGGGTACAAGCGGGTTTATGCCCTGAAGGAAGTGGGCGCGGCCATCCTGGTTGTCGAGGTTCCGGGGCCGCCTGATCCCCTCACTGACGGTCTGTTGTATCTGCATGCCAACACCCATCGCGTTCTCAATGATGGCTTGCGCCTGCGGGCTCTTCGCTATTTTCAAACTTGGATGGAACCGATGGAGCTGACCCAGCGCATTGCTCCCTTGCTGGACCTGGAACCGCGTTCCGGAGCGTGGCGTCGGTTGACGGCTTGGTTGGACCTGCCTGTGGATTGGGATGCCATGCTGTGTGCCGGCCACCTGCCTCTGGTCGTCGGACCGGTTCTTTCCGGGTTTGACCAGGCCGATTTAATCGCCCTGGAACCGTATTTCCGGGAGTTGAAATGGTCCCACTCCAGGGCCGTGCAGTGGCTGACATTCCTGATCGAGTCAAGCCAGCGCGAACGAGTCGGCCTGGGAAAATTGCTGGAACGTTCAGGCATGGCAACAACCCTGGCTGGGAACCTTTCCCCCCAGGACAAGCTGCGGCGCTTGTTCGCTCAGGCCAGAACCCTGCGCTATCCGGCCTTGGCCAACCTGGAGCAGAGGTTCGACTCTCTGCGCAAGGAACTTGTGGGATCCTCGCGTTGGGAAATGATTCCCAGCGAAGGATTTGAAACCGATCTTGTGGAGCTGCGTCTGCGTGCCCGCAACCCGTCGGACATTCGGGCCGCGGCGCGATCCCTGGACCGCATTGCGGCCTTGGAATGCTTGCCGGAGTTGTTTTCCATTTCCCGGTAGGGCGCTTGGAGCCGGACAGACTCACGCGGGGCGGTTAGCGCACAGCCCCTACTTTTCCAACTCCGCGGTCAGCCATTCCTTGACCTCGGTGTTGAGTTCGTGAATGCCCCGCAGCCCGCCGATGGATTGCAGATAACGTTGAGCCAAATCATGGGGCAGACGCTTTTCGCAGAGGGTCGTGGAACCGTAATTACTCATCTTCATGAGCACCACCTTGGGTTCGGCCCAGGTGTCGACCACGAAATACAACGAATAATCGTCGGAACCGCGCACCGGCAGGCGCATGGCGTCATGCCAGTTGTTGTTGCCCCACTCCAGGAACATGGTCACGGCGTCCTCGTGGATCATGTCCCAGTTGACCTCGTTCAACCATTGCTTGCATGCATTCAGATCGCTCACATTCTTCCCCTTGTTGTGTTCTTCCTGATGTTGCCGCATTCAACGCTTGCAGGGCGTCGATCCTGTTCAGGGTTATTATCAATGGAAACAGCCCTCCTTGACAACCCCCACCACCGGTCCAATAACAAAAAAACAGGCTTGGCCACATTCCAGTCCGGGGGGCAACCATGATTCATCCATGTGCGGAAACAGAGAAAAAACTTAAATGACAAGGGAATATGGCTATGTCGCAGCCGTGCTTCGCGGTTGTACATTCGGCAATCCATGTGTCATGTCATGAAAAACGCCTATCCAATGACCTTCTCCCGGCTTCGTTCCGCCAAGCTCGGTATCGCCCTGGGAGGGGGAGCAGCACGCGGTTTTGCGCACATCGGCTTTTTGCGGGAATTCGCCAAGGTTGGGCTGTACCCAGCCTGTTTGTCCGGGTGCAGTATCGGAGCGTTTGTGGGGGCAGCCTATGCCGGAGGGGATTGGACCGGCTTTGTCCAGCGTGTTCTGGCCATGCACTGGCGTGAATTGTTGGCTTTGGTGGACCCGGTCCTGCCCCGTTGCGGTCTCATGGGTGGGGATAAGGCGCTGGAATTTTTAGCGGAATTTTTACGCGTTGAGAATTTGGAGGATTGTTCGCCGCCCCTGGCAGTAAACGCTACGGACGCAGTCACCGGTGAAGAGGTGATTTTTACCAATGGACCGATCATCCCGGCGATACGGGCCAGCATTGCCCTGCCGGGCATGTTTACCCCGGGTCAACAAGGCAACCGGATGCTCTTGGACGGGGGGCTGGTCAATCCGCTGCCGGTGAGTCTCTGCCGGCAACTTGGGGCTGAAGTCATCGTTGCCGTGGATCTCAACGCCCATGTACTCAATACGGACCATTGCCGTTTCGAGGAAAATGCCACCGGAGCATGGTCTGATGCCGTCAAGGATATGGTCCGTAAAATTCTGGAAAAACAACCGTTGCTGGCCAGGTATGTTTCCTCAGAACCCGACGACAAGCCGAACACCGGTCCTTCCGCACGGATGCTCGGGTTGTTCGAGGTGCTCATCAACAGTATTTATATCATGCAACGGACATTGAACCGTGTGCGTCTGGAAAAAGATCCGCCGGACGTCTTGATTGCTCCGGAATTGAGGGCCTATCGCCTGCTGGACTTTCTCAAGGGGAAGGAATGCTCCGAGGTCGGTGCCAAGGCCGCCCAAGAGTTTTTGCACAGCCTGCCGGATTTGGAAAAACCATGATTCGATCCACGGGACAACGTATTTGCTACGATGAGCAGGGACGAGAACTTGATTGTTCCGGCACAGGACAGGACGCGATGTTTGGTCTGGGCTTGGCCTGGCCTAAACCCCGCTTTGATGTCCTGGGCAAGACCGTGCTGGACCGGCTTACCGGCTTGGTATGGCCGCGTGATGCCAACATCGCGGAGTACCCCTCGACCTGGCCTGAAGCCCTGGAGCATGTGGCCAGCATGAACCGGAAGCAGGCTCTGGGATTTGCGGATTGGCGGCTGCCCAACCGCCGGGAGTTGCTCAGCCTCGTGGACTACCAGACCCAAAAACCTCCCTTGCCCGCTGATCATCCGTTTCAGAACATCGTCCTGGGCTGGTACTGGACCTCCACCACCGCAGCCATTCATCCCGGCTATGCCTGGTATGTGCATATGGAGGGCGCGCGCACATTTTACGGCCGCAAAGACCAGTTCTTCATGACCTGGCCGGTGCGCGGCGGGGATCCGTCCCGGCTTTGGCAAACCGGACAGGATGCGTGCTTTGACGTCCAAGGGCGGCCAATACCCTGCAACGGTACGGGTCAGGACGGCGACGTTCGTTTCGGGAGGGCATGGCCCATACCCCGTTTTGAAACGCGCGGGGAAGTTGTCCGGGATCGTTTGTCGGGACTAAGCTGGCTGGCGCGGGCGGATCTGACTCTGACCCGGGTATCCTGGCAGCAGGCCCTGGATGCAGTGCTGGAACTGCGCAGTCAAAAGGTCGGCGGAGTTTCGAATTGGCGCTTGCCGAACATTTTGGAGCTGGAATCCCTGGTGGACTGCTCGGCCCACAATCCGGCGCTGCCCGCGGGGCATCCGTTCAGCGCCGTACAGGAAGCCTATTGGTCGGCCACCACCAGTTTTTTTGAAACAAATTGGGCCTGGGTGCTTTACGTGCACAAGGGTGCTTTGGGCGTGGGGTTCAAGACCAAGCCGGTCTTTGCGGTGTGGCCCGTGGCCGGCCCGTGCGGGTAGCTCCCTGCATCCCAGGACCATAAAGCTGTCCGATTTGCTGACTAGACTTGGCGGTCCATGTCTTGGGGAAGCAAGGCCAAAGCCAGTTGCATTTCTTTGACAAAGCGTTCCTGCACGGAGGAGCGCACCGCCTGGGAAGAGCCTGTAAACCGTTTGCCTCGTTCGGCATAAATGGCCTGGATCAAATCACGCTCCGCGATTTGCGTTTCCTTTGAAGCGGCATGCTGGAGTCCAAGGCGGGAGGCTGCCCGTTCAAAAATATTCGCGGCTCCAGCCACTCCATGCTGCACGGCCGTGCTCCAGATCACTTCGCGCAAAGCAGGCGAAATGCCGTCCGGTTCCAAGCCGATCCGCCGCTGCACGACCCGAGCGGCAGGCTTGTAGTAATGCTTATGTACAAAGTCGTGCTGCTAACGGGAGAATTGTTCCGGCGCCTCTTTACTGATGCGCTGCCACTCCCGGGGCATGCCCCCGTCCCTCCCCTTGGTGTTGGCCGGTCCGGCCGAGCGCAGTCTTGCGGCCCATTCTGGAGCGCGGCTGTCCAGATACTTGAGAAAGGTGTTCATGGTTCCCATTCTTGAGGACAATTGATAGATTCCATAGCAGGTTCCGCCCCGTTGGTCATAGCCGATGGCGTTGTTTCGGCCTTTGGATTCGAAATGCGACGCCAAGAACCCGGGCAAGGACTCCGAAGCCCGTGTTTCCGGTTGTTTTGGTTTCTGCACAGAGCCCATCCTGGTGTGGAAGTCAATTTTTTGGCGAAGCCCCTCGCTGGAATATTTGGGGGCATAGGAGGAAATGGCTCGGCGTAAGCTGTTTTGTTGCCGGGGTGTTTCGGCAGCTGGCGTGGTAGCGGCTACAGGAATGGTTGCCAGCTGCATCAGGGTCGTGAGAACGGATGTGAATTCAGAATGTTCAGATCCCGTTCCGGTCGTCTTGGCAAGATCAGCAAGCACCATGGATATGTCGAACGAATCCCTTCCAGTATGGGAAGGGGGGCGTACAAGCGGGGCAAAGGGTTCGGGACTGCTTCTTTGGAGGCTTGCATCGCCGTGCGGCGCGTTCCCTGAGCAGGATTCCTTTAATATCGGCAAGAATGCCGGCGTGTTCTTGATGATCATCGTGGGAACCTTGGACAGTGATTTGACTATTCCATACAAAAAATGGACCACATTGCGTGCTTCGAGTATTTGTCCCAGGGTGGAAAACAATCAAAAATATTGGTCGAGGGCTGTCCCGTGCGTTTCAGTGTTGTGGGGAACGCCTTGATCAATTTTTTATGGGCGAGCCAGCCGAAGCTTGGGAGCGCTTTTGAAGTCGTCATTTTATCTTGTTTTTGAATTTTTGCCCCAGTTTACCGTGATTGCTTAATCTTTCTTCACAATGAACACCCCTTCCCGCGTCGCCGCTTTTCTGCAAGGCCTGAAAACCTCGCCCAGGCTGCCCGGCCAGAGCCTTGTGTATCATGGCGTCTTGCCTGTGCGGCAGGCCCTCTTTGCCCAAGAGGATCAACGTTGGCCGGTAAGTATCCAGAACAGCCTGGGCTTCATGGGCATCTCAAAACTCTATGTCCATCAGGCCCAAGCCATGGAAATGATCCGAGCCGGAAAAGATACGGTCGTGGCCACGCCCACGGCCAGCGGCAAAAGCCTGATCTACAACCTGCCCGTGCTGGAGTGCCTGCTTCAGGATTCCGCGGCTCACGCCCTGTATCTTTTTCCACTCAAAGCCCTGGCCCAGGACCAATTCGTCGGTCTGCGGGATCTTGTGCAAGCCTGGCCCAAGGACACGCGCCCCGACCTGGCGGTCTATGACGGGGACACGGAAACCCGGGAACGGGCCAAGATCCGGCGCAACCCCCCGCGCATTCTGATCACCAACCCGGACATGCTCCATCTCGGTCTGCTGGCCCATCACCATCTCTGGCGAAATTTTTTCCAGGGGCTGAAGTATGTGGTCATTGACGAGGCCCACGTCTATCGAGGCGTGATGGGCTCGCACATGGCCTGGGTATTCCGCCGCCTGGAGCGGCTTTGCGCCCACTACCAAACCAGGCCCTCTTTCGTGTTTTGTTCGGCCACCATCCACAACCCCTTGGAACTGACCCGCGACCTGACCGGCCGCGAGGCGCGGCTTGTCAAGGAAAATGCCGCGCCCCGGGGGCGCAAGCATTTCGTTTTTATTGACGCCGCCGAGGGTCCGGCCCTGACAGCCCTGATGCTTTTGGAAGAGGCGTTGCAACGGGGTTTGCGGACCATTATCTACACCGGGTCGCGGAAAATGACCGAGCTTTTGGGGATCTGGTCCGGTCATCGGCTGAAGGAGTACAAGAGCCGTATCGCGGTCTATCGGGCGGGATTTTTGCCCAGCGAAAGGCGGCGTATCGAAGCTGACCTGTCCTCGGGTCGGACCCAGGCCGTGATCACCACCAGCGCCCTGGAACTGGGCATTGACATCGGGGACCTGGATCTGTGTCTGCTGGTGGGTTATCCCGGTTCGGTCATTGCTACTTGGCAGCGGGCCGGGCGAGTGGGTCGCGGCGGACAAGAATCCGCCGTGGTTTTGCTCGGTCATGAAAACCCCCTGGATAAGTTTTTCATGCGCCATCCCGAAGTTTTTTTCAACAGCCCGCCTGAATCCGCCGTGCTCAACCCGATGAATCCGGTGATCATGAGCCAGCATCTGGTTTGCGCTGCAGCGGATCTGCCCTTGCGTGCGGACGAGCCCCTGTTACAAATCGAGGATGTGCACCAGTGCGTGGAACTGTTGGTCCAACGCAAAAAATTGTTGGCCGTCGGTGATGGCCGGGAATACGTCTGCCCTGATCAAAACCCGCATCACGAGGTTTTTCTGCGCGGCAGCGGCAAGAGCCTGCCCATTTTTCACTCCGAAACCGGCGAGCAGATCGGGATCATGGACTGGCACCGGGTTTTTACGGAAACCCATCCAGGTGCAGTGTACCTGCACCAAGGCAAAACCTATCTGGTGGAGCGGCTGGATCTGGATTTGGGTCAGGTTTTCGCCCGACCGGTCAAGGTTGATTATTTCACCCGTATTCGCACGAATAAAACCACGTGCATTCTGAAAACCATTGCCACAAAACCGATTTGGAAAACCTTGATTTCCCTGGGGCGACTGGAAGTGACCCAGCGTTATCCGGCCTTTGAGCGTCGAGCTTTGCGTGGCCATAAACTCTTGAGTGTGGAGCCTTTGGACCTGCCGCCCCAGGTTTTTGAAACCGAGGGTCTTTGGTTGGACATCCCGGAGAAGGCGCGCCTTGCCGTGGAATCCAACAAGGAGCATTTCATGGGCGGGATCCATGCCCTGGAGCATGCCTGCATCGGTATCCTGCCGCTGTTGATCCTCACGGATAGAAACGACTTGGGCGGTGTTTCCACCCCGTTTCATGAACAGGTTCAAGGAGCGGCGGTCTTTGTCTATGACGGGATTCCCGGCGGCATCGGCTTGACCAGGCAGGCGTTTGCCCGGGCCGAGGAAATGCTGAACAGGACCATGCAAGCCGTATCCGGCTGCGAGTGTGAAACCGGCTGCCCGGCCTGCGTGCATTCCCCAAAGTGCGGCTCGGGCAACCGGCCCATTGACAAGCAGGCGGCTTTGACTGTGCTCAGGGAGATGCTGGGAAATAAAGGCAAACAAAATGCCCGAGGACAAGGAACGGTTTCATCGTCCATCTCTGCTCATACCGCCTCCACAGACCACAAGCTCCGCGGCGTTGGCCCCGTCCCAGGACAATCCGGGCCGAAACGCTTCGCCGTGCTGGATGTGGAAACTCGGCGTTCTGCCCAGGAAGTGGGCGGCTGGAACAAGGCCGAGGATATGGGGGTCAGCTGCGCTGTGCTTTGGGACCAAAAGCGTGGGGTATTCGAAGACTATCTGCAGGAAGACCTCCCGGCCATGGCCGAACGGCTGGCCGGTTTCGACCTGGTGGTGGGCTTCAATCTGTTGGGATTTGATTACCGAGTATTGCGCGGTTGCCTGGAGTTCGATTTTTTCGCCTTGCCCACCCTGGACATCCTGAAAGTGGTACATGACCGCCTTGGCTATCGCTTGTCACTGGATCATCTGGCCCGGCACACCCTGGGCATCCAGAAATCTGGTCAGGGTCTGGACGCCCTGCGCTGGTGGAAGGCTGGCCGGATGGACCAAATCATCGCCTACTGTCGCGACGACGTGGCCATCACCCGGGATTTGTATCTGCACGGACGGGACAAGGGGCACCTGCTTTTTCAGAACAAGGCCCGCAAGCTGGTTCGTTTGCCTGTGGATTGGTCGGGGTGATCGGTTACCAAGTCCGTTTGCGTCTTGCAGTCCACAGCAGAAACACGGCCAACAACAACCATTCGCCGCCAAAAGCCTGTTTCCCGGACACGGTGCATCCTCCGGAGCCGCCGCTGGAGCCGCAATCGCCTACCCCGGTGATCCCCTTGATCCAGCCACAGAAATTGGCCAGCCGTACATACACCCCATACACGCCCGGGGTGCCGCATTCCAAGCCCCAGCTGGTCACCCCGGCCAGCACGAAATTCCCGGCACCGTCGCGAACCATCAGCGGGCCGCCGGAATCGCCCTGGCAGGTGTCCATGCTGCCGTCGCCCGGGCCGGCGCCGATCATGTTATTGGTGATAGTGAAGAAGGGTGGAGGATAGGCCAGAATCAGTGCGGCCTGGCTAACCAGGGGGATCTGGGCCTCGTAAAGGTTTGGAGGATACGGTCCCCTCGGTCCCAAGGCGCCCCAGCCCACCACCCAGGAAGGAGTTCCAGAATTGGTCAGTCCTCCAGGATCACCGCCCGGAATCAGTGTCAGAACGCCCCAGATCGTGCCTGTGGCCGGCTCTCTGGACAATTGCAGCAGGGCCAGATCGGAATCATCGGTATTCGGGTTGTATTGCGGATGAACCACGTATCCGTTGACCGGAATCCTGTCGCCGTCACCGGTGAGCAAGTCGGTTCTCCCGCTGACCACGTGCACGTCACCGGGGCCGAATTTCAAGTTCCCGGCCCTGTCCGTCACGCAGTGGGCCGCGGTGACCACCCAGCGGCCTGAAATCAATGTCCCGCCGCAGAATTGTCCCCGAAATGCGTTCTCCACTCCGCCATGCACCAGGGCCACGGTCCATGGCCAATTCCGGATGTCCGCTCCTCGCCCTCCGAGGATTTTGGCGAGTTCCTGGTCGTTGACATTTAATTCGGTCCGGGCCGGGGCCGGCATGGATACGGCCATGGATAACAGCAGCATCAATACCGCCGAGAAAAACAACCTGCCCATTATTCCCTCCCCCTCTGTTTTGTCGGCGAGCACCATTCGGCCTGTTCCTGTTCCTCAAACATCAGGACTGCTTCCTGGTAGAGGAAGTAGCAGAAGGTTACCCGGCGGAACGTTTGCTGCTCTTGATCCTTGAGTGAAAAATCGACCTGGCCCACATGGCCGGCCAGCATTTGTCCGTCATGGAGCACCCATCCGGTGGACGGCGGACGGACAATGACGTTACGCAGCACCTGTCCCCCGGGGTAGGTCGCGGCGACATGATTTTGGACAATTTCACGGAATTCCACGGGATACGGGCCGAACGCCCCTTCCAGCGACCCGGTCTGAGCGCCAGGCCCGCCGCCGCATGCCTGAAATGCGGCCATGGTCAGCATGATGCCGACCAATAAGACAATATTGTCACGTATACTCATCTCTCTCCCCTGATGTTGAAGGCTATGGATTCATTTCTGATGCGCGAAGGACATGTTGGGCAGTGCCGCCCCGGATGCCCGGATTTTATCTATACCAGAAAGCAGAGCCAGGGCAACCAATTTTTGACAGTATTGACAGCGACATCAATGTGAGCAAGTGATATATGTTTACGGGTTGGTCGCCAAGATCAGGGATGTCCTGGAGCCGTTGTTCATAGCGGTCGGTTTTTCTTCGGATTTCGACAATATCGCAAGTAAAACATGGCGGTTGCCACGCATGCCTGGATCACCACCCAACACCAAGATTGCGCGGGCGCGAATGGCCAATCGAGCAAATCATGATTGATCAAAAATATATCCGCAATTTCAGTATCATTGCCCATATCGACCACGGCAAGTCCACCCTGGCCGACCGCATCATGGAAGTCACCGGGCTGGTCAGCGGTCGGCAGATGAAGGAACAGTACCTGGACCGACTGGATCTGGAGCGGGAGAGGGGCATCACCATCAAGGCCCAGTCCGTGCGCATCCTCTACCGGGCCAAGGATGGACAGCAGTATGTCCTCAACCTGATCGACACCCCCGGACATGTGGATTTCAGTTACGAAGTTTCCAGAAGCCTCGCCGCTTGCGAGGGCGCGCTGTTGGTGGTGGACGCCTCCCAGGGCGTGGAGGCCCAGAGTCTGGCCAATGCCTACTTGGCCTTGGAAAACAATTTGGAAGTGGTCCCGGTCCTGAACAAGATTGATCTACCCAGCGCCGAGCCGGAACGGATCAAGACCGAGATCGAGGAAGTGATCGGCCTGGACTGCCGGCAGGCCCTGCTGATCAGCGCCAAAACCGGAAAAGGCGTGCCCGAGGTCTTGGAACGCATTGTCACGGACCTGCCTCCGCCTCGGGGTTCTGCCGACGCCCCGCTCACGGCCCTGATTTTTGATTCCTGGTACGACACCTATCAGGGCGTGGTTATTTTGTTTCGGGTCATGGATGGGCGGATCAAGCTCGGCCAATTCATCCTGCTTCATTCCACCAAGGCGCGATTCGAGGTTACGAGGCTCGGGGTCTTTTCCCCGGAGCCCGTTTTTGTCAGCGAGTTGGGCCCGGGAGAAGTGGGCTTTCTGTGCGCCGGGATCAAAAACCTTACTGACGCCCGGGTCGGGGACACCATCACCGATCCGGACAACCCAACCTTGAGCCCGTGTCCGGGTTTCAAGAAGATCACGGCCATGGTCTTTTGCGGCATGTATCCGGTGGAGCCCAATGAATACGGCTCATTGAAGCAGTCCCTGGAAAAATTGCAGCTCAACGATGCGGCCTTTTCCTTTGAGCCGGAAACGTCGCACGCCCTGGGCTTTGGTTTCCGGTGCGGCTTTCTCGGCTTGCTGCATATGGAAATCATTCAAGAACGCCTGGAGCGGGAATTTCAGGCCCGCCTTCTGGTCACGGCTCCCTCGGTGGTTTATCGGATTCTCACCCTTGATGGCGAGACCCTGATGGTGGACAACCCCAGCAAGTTGCCGCCGGTGAACAAGATCGAGCACATTGCCGAGCCTTATGTACGCATGGAGATCCACGTTCCCAATGAATATCTGGGCGCTGTTCTGGCCTTGTGCGAGGAATGCCGCGGCATCCAGAAGGATTTGCGCTTTTTGTCCTCCACCAGGGTGATCGTTGCCTATGAGCTGCCCTTTGCCGAGATTGTCTACGACTTTTTCGACCGACTCAAGTCCGTGACCCGCGGATACGCCTCCCTGGATTACGAATTCATCGATTTTCGTCCGTCGGAATTGGTCAAGCTGGACGTGCTGATCAACAATGAAGCGGTGGACGCTCTGTCCATCATCGTGCACAAAGACAAGGCCTATGTTCAGGGCCGCGACCTGGTCAGCCGGTTGCGCAAGGTCATTCCCAGGCAGCTTTTCGAGGTGGTCATCCAGGCCGCAATCGGACAACGCGTTATTGCCAAGGAGCGGGTGGCCCCCTTGCGCAAAAACGTCACGGCCAAATGTTATGGAGGAGACATCACCCGCAAGCGCAAGTTACTGGAAAAACAGAAAGAAGGGAAACGGCGCATGAAGCGCATGGGCAACATCGACATTCCCCAGGAGGCGTTCCTGGCAGTGTTGCGCAAGGAATAACCATTTAAACCGCAATGTTTGCAAAGGTTGGGCGCGCCCATGCCGCTCCCACCATTTGTGAATAGACATCGATGCATTTCAAGGAGTCCGCATGAACCCCCGCTGGCAAACCGTTCTCAAGGAATATACCGAGGCGCTGATCATCGCCCTGATCCTGGCCTTGATCATCCGCACTTTTGTCATCCAGGCCTTCAAGATCCCGTCCGGCTCCATGCTGGAAACCCTGCAAATCGGCGATCGTTTGTTCGTGACAAAATTCGCTTATGACATCAAGATGCCCTTTACGGGCTTCAGCCTTGTTTCCTTGGGCGACCCGCAGCACGGCGACGTGGTTGTTTTTCGCTATCCGGAAGATCCTTCCAAGGATTTCATCAAGCGCATCGCGGGCATTCCAGGGGACATGGTGGAGGTCCGCGACCATGTCCTGTACCGCAACGGCGAGCTCGTGGACGAACCCTACCTGACGCTTTATCCTGGGGCGACCAAAACAGACTTCGGCCCGATAACAGTGCCTGAAGACAAGTACTTCATGCTCGGCGACAACCGTTACAACTCGCACGATTCCCGTTTTTGGGGTTTTGTCGACCGCCTTCAGATCAAGGGCAGGGCGTGGCGCATTTACTGGTCGGCCAGTCCCCAATGGTTTCTTTCGGACGTACGCTGGGACCGCTTCGGGAAAGCCATTGAGTAGAACATGACCCGAAAAAAATCATTGGCAAAGATTTTTGCCGAATATGCCAAGGCCTTGTTCCTGGCCCTTTTTTTGGCCTTGTTTATTCGCTCCTGCGTTGTCCAGGCCTTCAAGATCCCGTCGGGCTCCATGCTGGACACTTTGCTCATCGGCGATCATTTGCTGGTCACCAAATTCGCCTACGATCTTAAAGTCCCGCTGACGGACTGGGCGCTATCCCTGTCTGATCCGGAGAGGGGAGACATCATTGTCTTCCTGTACGGCCAAGACGCACCAGCCCTGACCACTGATCCGAGCCGTTGGCTGGAATGCAGCCTGTCCATGCTCGGAGAACAGGACGAGTCCTGTCCCAAAGATTTTATCAAGCGGGTTGTCGGTTTACCCGGTGATCAGGTCGAGGTGCGCGACAAGCGCATTTATATCAACGAAGACATGCTGGACGAGCCATATGTCCAATTTCGTGACCCACACCGCCAGATTCGGCCCAGGGACAACCTCGGGCCGCTTTTGGTCCCAGATGACAAGTATTTCGTGCTGGGCGACAACCGGGACGAGTCCTTGGATTCGAGGTTCTGGGGTTTTGTGGACCGCGATCGAATCAAGGGCCGGGCGTGGCGCATATACTGGTCCTGGGAGCAGGGCAACGGCCCGCGCTGGCAGCGCATCGGCCGGGCAGTGGAGTAGCCTTTGACGCTCCGAAGGCCTTGCGTAAAAACCCCCCGCAACATGGCTTGGCATAGCCAAGAAGACACCAACTATCGCCACTGGAACGCACGCCGCAGATATAACCATAGTCGCTACACTCAACACCACATCCAAAGGGAGGACCATGCTCGCCAAAATCTCCACCTCGGCACTGATGGGCATTGACGCCTTTCACGTGGAATTGGAAGTGGACTTCGCCCGCCAGGGCATGCCCTCGTTCACCATGGTCGGTTTGGCTGAAGGGGCTGTCCGGGAAAGCAAGGAGCGGGTCTTTGCGGCACTGAAAAATTCGGGATTCAAGCTGCCGCCGGCCCGGATCACCGTGAACCTGGCACCGGCGGACATGCGTAAGGAAGGCAGCGGTTACGACTTGCCTCTGGCCATGGGCCTTTTAACCGGCGTGGACGTCCTGCACCAGGAGCAGGTGAAAGGATATTTTTTGGCCGGCGAGTTATCCCTGACAGGGGAACTCAAGCCTGTTCCGGGAATCCTGCCCTTGGCTTTGAAGGCCAGGGCTGAGGGCGCGCGCGGCCTGATCGTACCCGCGGAAAATACACAGGAAGCCGCCGTGGTCCAGGGCCTGCCGGTGCACGGTCCGGCAACGCTGTCCCAGGCCGTGCGTTTCTTGCTGGGCGAGGAGGAGCTGGTTCCGGCATTTTGCGACCTGGATGCATTGTGGAAAAGGCGCGGGCATTCAGACCTGGATTTCAGCGAGGTCAAGGGCCAGGAACATGCCAAGCGGGCCATAGAAATCGCCGCGGCCGGCAATCATAATCTGCTGCTTCTTGGTCCACCCGGCAGCGGCAAGACCATGCTGGCCAAACGCCTTCCTTCCATCCTTCCGTTTCTGGAATTCGAAGAAGCCCTGGAAGTGACCAAGGTCTACAGCGTGGCCGGGATGCTTACCAAAGAGCAGCCCCTGGTGGTGGTTCGCCCCTTTCGCTCTCCGCATCACACCATCTCCGATGCCGGACTGATCGGCGGCGGCCACTATCCCCGACCTGGGGAGGTTTCTCTGGCCCATCGCGGGGTGCTGTTTCTGGATGAACTGCCGGAATTCAAAAAACACGTCCTGGAAGTGCTGCGTCAGCCTTTGGAGGACGGAACCGTGACCATCTCCCGGGCCGCCATGTCCTTGACCTATCCTGCGGATCTCATGCTTGTGGCGGCCATGAATCCCTGCCCTTGCGGCTACCTCACGGATGAACAGCATCAGTGCACCTGCACGCCTCAGCAGGTGCAACGCTACCGCTCCCGACTATCCGGTCCGTTGCTGGACCGCATCGATTTGCATGTGGAGGTGCCGGCTGTGCCCTACAAGGAGCTGCGACGCAAAAAAGGCAGCCGCGATTCGGCCGCCATGCGCTCCAGCATTGAACAGGCCCGGGACATACAAAGCCGCCGCTACCGGGATTTGCCGCTATTGACCAACAGCGACCTGGACGGGCGCTGGCTGAACCAATTTTGCGCACTGGGGGAAACGGAGCAGGAATTTCTGGGAACCGCGGTACGCAGCTTGAGCTTGAGTGCCAGAGCCTACACCAGGGTTTTGCGTATCGCCAGGACAATTGCGGACCTGGAACAAGCCCGGATAATTTCCGCTGACCACCTGGCCGAGGCCATCAATTACCGGACTTTGGATCGTCAAGCCCAGAGCTGGATCTAAGTCAGTAATTTCCGGTTAGGTTTTTGCATCAAAGGTTTGATATTTATATTTTTCAACGTTTGACTCATTACAATCATCATCAGCCATCAAGCGCAGATCGTTTTCAATGGCTGTGCGTAAC
>DSBL01000052.1 GCA_011049455.1 Desulfonatronum sp.
CCCGGCCATGGCCGGGAAGACTATGAAACCGGCCTGCGCTACGGCCTGGAAACCCTGTCGCCGCTGGACGACAAGGGCTGCTTTTACCCGGCAACGGAAGAGGTGGGCGGCCTGAACGTGTTCGACGCCAACCCCAGAGTCGTCGACATTCTCCAAGAATCCGGCCGCCTCCTGGCCCAGGAGCGCATCACCCACTCCTATCCGCACTGCTGGCGCTGCAAAAAGCCGGTCATCTTCCGGGCCACCATGCAGTGGTTCATTTCCATGGAGAAAAACCACCTGCGGCAAAAGGCCCTGGACGCCATCACCGGCCATGTGCGCTGGATTCCGGCCTGGGGCCGGGAGCGCATCCACAACATGATCGCCCACCGGCCGGACTGGTGCATTTCCAGGCAGCGCAACTGGGGCGTGCCCATCGTGGCTCTGCTGTGCAAGGACTGCGGTCACGTCTACATGGACGCGGACTGGGTCTTTTCCGTGGTGGACCGTTTCGCCGGCCACGAACGGGGCGCGGACTACTGGTTCGAGGCGCCCCTGGAGGACATCGCGCCCCAGGGCTTGGTCTGTCCGGAGTGCGGCGGCACGGCCTGGGAAAAGGAGGACGACATCCTGGACGTCTGGTTCGATTCCGGCACCAGCTTTGCCGCGGTCCTGGAACAGCGGCCCGAATGCCGCTTCCCGGCGGACTTGTACCTGGAGGGCTCGGACCAGCACCGCGGCTGGTTTCACAGCTCGCTTTTGGCCTCCGTGGGCACCCGGGGCGTGGCCCCCTACAAGGCCGTGCTGACCCACGGCTACGTGGTGGACGCCCAGGGGCGCAAGATGTCCAAGTCCGTGGGCAATGTCATTGCTCCCCAGGAGATCATCAAGAAGTACGGGGCGGAAATCCTGCGGCTGTGGGTGGCCTCCGAGGACTATCAGGACGACGTGCGCATTTCCGACCAGACCCTGGACCGGCTGGTGGACGCCTATCGCCGGATCCGCAACACCTGCCGCTTTCTGCTGGGCAATTTGCACGACTTCCAGGCCGATAAGCACGGCCTGCCCATGAGCGAGCTGACGCCCTTGGACCAGTTCGCCACGGACCTGATCAACCGGAGGCATGAACGAATCGTGGAGGCCTATAATCAGTTCGAATTCCACAAGGTGTTCCATGCGTTGCACAACATGTGCGCCACGGACTTGAGCGCCTTTTACCTGGACGTGGTCAAGGACCGGCTGTACGTGTCCTCGCCGAACAGCCGCGCCCGGCGTTCCGCCCAGACCGTGCTCTGGCACGTGCTGGAGGTCCTGCTGGCGGACATGGCGCCGGTGCTCAGCTTCACGGCCGAGGAAATCTGCCAGAGCCTGCCCGAACACGCCCGGGGCGCGTCCAAAAGCGTGTTCGGGATGCGCTTCCGGTCAGCCGCCGACTTTCTCAGCGAGGATAAGCGCCAGGCCTGGGAGATCCTGCTGCAGGTGCGCGGCGAAACGACCAAGGCCATCGAGCCGGTGCGCCAATCCGGGGCCATCGGCCATTCATTGGACACCCAGGTGACCCTTTACGCCCACGCGGACCTGCGGGACGTGCTCCAGGCCCATGCGGCGGACCTGCGGGAGGTGTTCATCGTCTCCAAGGTGCTCCTGGCGCCGGAGGCCGAGGCCCCTGAACACGCCTTTGTCAGCCAGGACGTCAGCGGCCTGCGCGTCGGCGTGGCTCCCGCACCGGGTGTGAAATGCCCGCGCTGCTGGGTGTATAGCGAAGATATTCCGGGCCCGGGCCAATACGCGGACATCTGTGCGCGCTGCCGGGAAGCCATGGAGGGCCGATAAATGACCAGACGCTACCGGCTTGTCTTTTTGCTGGCCCTGATCGTCCTGGCCGTTGACCAGGCCACCAAGCTCTGGGTGGCCGCGGTGATGCCCCTGTGGACCTCGAAAACCGTGATTCCGGGGTTCTTCAACCTGGTGCACGTGCTGAACAAGGGCGCGGCCTTCGGTTTTTTAAACGAACTGGATGCGGTCTGGCGGCCCTATTTCTTCCTGGGGGCCACGGCCCTGGCCCTGGTGCTCATCCTGCATCTGCTGCGCACCGTGCCCAGGGAGGACACGGTCCTGTTCACTGCTCTCGGCCTGGTCCTGGGCGGCGCTCTGGGCAACCTGGTCGACCGCATCAGGCTGGGGGAGGTGATCGACTTTTTGGATTTTTATATCGGCAAATACCACTGGCCGGCGTTCAATTGCGCGGACATCGCCATCAGCATCGGCTCGGTGCTGCTTCTGGTGTCGGTCTACCGCAACCGCCGCTACGGCGGATCAAAACACCGTTGATCCATGCCTTGAGGAACTCTTCGTGTTTGACATTCCCTTGTCCAACGTGCTGCTGTACCTGGTCCTTTTGTCACTGCCCATCCTGCCCAACCTTTGGGCCATATGGCATTCCTTTCACGCGAATTTCGCCACGCATCAGGAAAAGATCATCTGGATCGCGGTGAGCGTGTTCATCCCGGTTCTCGGGGGGGCGGCCTATGTCATCTGGGGCAGAAAACGAGCCCGGAGGTGATCATGTTCAGAATCTGCGTTCTGTTGAGTCTCATTTTACTGATTACTTCCTGCATCGCCACGACAGGCGAGATGAACGCCCTGTCTTCCAGGGTCTGGGAGCAGGAGGAGAGACAGCGGCGCATGCAGGGCCAATTGACCGCCCTGGATCAGGAGCTGGGAAGGATCCTTTCCGACTTGGAAGGCCTGAGCACGCCCATGCGAGCGACCCAGGCCAATCTATGGGCCGAAATCGAGGGGTTGCGCACGCAAACGGCCGTGATCCAGGGCCAGATGGAGGAGCTGCAGCGGGCGCTGCGCAGTGAAGGCGATGACCAGGGCGGCGCCATGATCGCCGACTTGTCCAGGCAGGTTTCCTATCTTGATCGCTCCGTGGCCATGATCGCCAGCCAGCTGTCCCTGGATCTGGGTCCCCGCCCCCTTCCCCAGGCGCATGGATTGGAAGTGCAAACCGAACCGGCCTTGACCGGCGAGCCCAGGGCGCACCCGCAGAACGCTTTCGGCCCCGAAGATGTGGACGACCCTGCCCAGGCCTTGTATGACGGCGCCTTGCAGGCATTTCACAGCCGCGACTATGCCCGGGCCAGATCCATGTGGGATGAGTTCGTGCGCACCTTCCCTCAGCACGAACTGGTTTCCAACGCCTTGTTCTGGCAGGGGGAGTCCTTTTTCCAGATGGAGGACTATGCCCAGGCCGTGCTGGCCTACCAGGACGTGATCAGCAAGCACCCCGCCAGCAACAAATACGCGGCGGCAATGCTCAAGCAGGGAGTGTCCTTTTTTCGGTTGAACAAAGACCGGGCGGGTGTTTTGGTGCTGGAGGACTTGATCAAGCGCTTCCCCTCCCTGCCCGAAGCGACCAGGGCCAAGACCATCCTGGATGAGCAGAAAAAGCCGTGAATTTTGCGCTGGCCGCGACACTGTCCGCCACAGGCCTCTTTCATCCTCGACCCGGTTTGATCACTGACGATCTGCAACCACTTTAGGAAAAAATCATGGCTGAATCCAAGGAAACAATCTATCTTTCCTTCCCCCCGGGAGTCTCGAACAAACCGGTGGTCTGCAATCTGGCCCGATCTTTCGATCTGACGTTCAATATCCTCAAGGCCAGAATTTCCCCCAAGCAGGAAGGCCACATGACCATTGAGATTTCCGGAAGCCGGGAAAACCTTCGTCATGGGCTGCAATACCTGCGTAAACAAGGTGTTCAAATCACACCCATTGCCCAAAAAATCAGCCGGCAGGAAGATTCCTGCATCCATTGCGGGTTGTGCACCTCCTTGTGTCCGACCCAGGCCTTGCGCATGGATGTCCAATCCCGGACCGTGCTGTTCATCCGTGAAAAATGTTCCGCCTGCGGGTTGTGTACCAGTCTCTGCCCGGTGCGGGCCATGGTCCTGGAGGTCGAGAACGGTCCCTGGGACGCGATCGTGGAGGGTGCATGAGCGACCAGAAAAGGACCTATTCAAGAATCGAGACCTTCTTGCCCGCCCGCCTGCGGCTTCTCGCCCCCGGCGAGGACCATTCCCTGTATCTCGGCTGTCATGGATGCGACCTGCCCCAGCCCCAGACACAGGACAGAACCAAGACGACGGGAGTGCCGGAAACGTTGCTGGACTATCTGGAAACCATCAACGCCAAACTGGACATGCTCTTGAGCATCGCCAACCAGGATCACTTGCAGACCGACTTTCCCGTAGTCGCGAGCATTGTTGAAATCAGCGGAGCCGGACTGATTTTTACGGCGGACAGAGATTTTCAGCTGGACGACCGGGTGGAAATCGTGGTTTTTCTCAGTCAGGTGCCCTTGCGCCTTGTCGGCGCCATCGGCCGCATTCACCGCCGGGACCAGGTCGATGAGAAACCGGCTTGGGTGATGGATTTCACCTCCATTCGGGAGTCTGACAGGGAGGCCGTTGTCCGCTTTGTCTTTCAGCTGCAGCGGGAGCGGATCAGGGAGAGCAAGGAATGGACTTGACGCACCGCCTTCTGGCCCTGGCGGAAGATCGCACGCTGCGTGCCGCGGGCAGCATGCTCAACGGGATCGTGCACAACCTGAACAACCCGGCGCATGCCTTGAATATGCAGATAGAGCTGTTCATGAAAAGCCTGCACCGGGATTTGGCGGGCCGAGACGCCTCGGTCGTGGAAAACAAGTGCCGGCGGTTGCGTCATATCGGCGAGGACTTCAGAAACCACCTGGAGGTTTTGTCGTGGCGCGGCACGTATTGCAGACCCCAGGTGGAACTGGTGGATCCGGTTCATTTCGGGACCTGGCTGCTCCAGTTCTGGCGCAACAACTTGTTTTTCAAGCACAGCATGGTCGTGGATCTGCAAGTCCAACCGTCCTTGCATGTCAAGCTGATTCCCCTGGCATTGCTCTGGTGCCTGGAAGAGCCCCTTTCCACCATGACCAGCGCATTCAGCAACGAGCATGTCCAGACGGAGTTCGGCATGCGTTTTGAAATTCAACGCTTTGCCGAAAACGGGGTCTTTTTCAGAATGACGATTCTTCCAACCTCAGAAACAAGGGATTTTCCCGTTGTGGAGCTGGAACACGGGGAAAACATGCGGGCCTTGAGCCGGGAGCTGGGCTGGGATTTGAAATATTCCAGCGACAACATGCTCAGCGTGTTGCTGACCATCCCCGGAACCACTCGGGCCTGATTTTTCCCCGGGCGTTTTTGCCCTGGCATAAGACATTGCGCGAAACCATCGCATCGAGACAGCCATGAACGTGATCGCGGAACTGTCCATTTTCCCCATGGACAAGGGCGTCAGCCTTTCGGCGTACGTGGCCCGGGCCGTACGGATCATCGAACACAGCGGACTGGCGCATCAATTCGGCCCCATGAGCACGGTCATCGAGGGGGATTGGGATCAGGTCATGGGGGTTGTCGGCAGATGCCAGGCTGATCTGGCCCGGGACTGCGACCGGATCCTGGTCTGTTTGCGGCTGGACTGCCGCCGCAACCGGGAAAACGCCCTCCAGGGGAAAATGCGCTCGGTGCAGGCCAGGCTGGATTGATTTCAAGCCCTTTCGGGACGCGTTCACCCCCGGCGATCCTGCCGACGAGCTTCAATCAGCGCCCTGGCCCGGCGGGTGAGTTGCGTCACCTCCGGTTTGGAGATTTGATCGTCGGCGCCGGCGGCCAGTCCCTTGTGCCGCAATTTGTCCGTGATCAGGGAGGAAAAGAGAATCACCGGCAGCTGTTGCAATTCCGGGTCTTCCTTGATTTTTTTGCACAAGGTCAGACCGTCCATGACCGGCATCTCGATGTCCGCGATAATCACCTGGACATAATCCGTCAGGTCCGCGTTGTTTTCACGCGCATGCCGCCGCAGCCCGTCCAGCCGGTCCCACAATTCCAGGCCGTGGGTGTTGGACTCGACGATGAATCCGGCTTTTTCCAGCAAATCCCTGAGCATGTTCCGGATCAAAGAGGAGTCGTCCGCGATAATGGCCTTGTACGCCTCGCCCCGGTGCTGCTCCAGATTCTGGTCCATGCGCAGCCCCAGTTCGGGGTTTAAGTCCGCAACGATCTTTTCCAAATCAAGGACGAACACAATGCGCCCTTCCAGGTTGATCACGCCGGTGATGCAATCCGAACTGAAGCTTGCCAGATAAGGTCCGGGCGGCTCCACCTCCTGCCAGTTGATGCGATGAATGCGGTTCACGCCGGAAACGAGAAACGCCGTGACCACCTTGTTGAACTCCGTGACAATAACCTTGCCTTCGTGCAGCTCGGCTTTGGTTTTTCCCAGCCAGACGCTCAAGTCCACCAAGGGAATGATCGATGAGCGGAGATTAAAGGCCCCCAGAACCGCTGGATGGGAGACCTGAGGCAGTTCGGTGATCGTGGGCATGCGGATGATTTCCAGAACCTTGGCCACGTTCACGGCGTAATGCCCGGAATACGGGGAATCTTGTCCTTGAATGTGCTCATCCAGGGAGAATTCCACCACTTCCAGCTCATTGGTGCCCACTTCAAGCAGAATGTTGGTCTGGGTCATGCACTGGTCCTTTTGTTCGACGGGTTGACCGCCATGTATCGTCAAAGCCCAGAAAGCCGCCGCGGTCCTGGAGCATCAAAAGTTTGTCCCGTGAGAACCCAGCGGTTGTTCACGGACTGCGCCCTGCTTTTCAGCGCATCGGTTCCGACCATCGCAGGCAACGAGTAAGTTTGCAACGCAAGAAAAACATATGAACGCGCCTGCGTAAATGTGCGTTTTCCGAAGTGTCGCTGTAGTGATAAAATTACAGCGATTTCAAATGGTTTATGATGCCTTGAATGCTGTCGGCCGGTGTTGAGGCCCCGGCCGTGACGCCGACCGAGTTCAGTCCGCGCAGACTGTCGACGGGAAGATCCGCCAGGGTTTCCACATGAAAACAGGGGATGCCGGATTGTTCCGCCACCTGGACAAGGCGTCGCGTGTTTCCGCTGGTGCGCCCGCCGACCACGATCATGGCCTGGACCTGCCCGGCGATGTGTCGGGTTTCGGTTTGCCTGTTCGTGGTGGCCGCGCAGATTGTATCCAGGATCGGCATGTCAGGATCCAGACGACGAAGAATCCTGGACATCCGGTCATACAGCTTTCGGTCCTGGGTGGTCTGGGCCGCCAGGAAGCAGGGGCTGCATCCTTCCCTTAAAACAGCCTCCAAGTCCTCCTCCGACTCCAATACGCGGGCCCCGCTTTCCGCGTAGCTTAATAGCCCGCGAACCTCGGGATGATCGGCTTCTCCGAGCAAAAGCATGATCCTTCCCTGGGCCGCCTGTCTGGCAATGAGCAGCTGGGCTTTTTTGACCTTGGGACAGGTGGCGTCCACAAGATGGACGCCCCTGGCCCGCAGCTCCTGTTCAATGTTTTTGGGGATGCCGTGGGCGCGGACCACGACGCTTTGACCGGAACGCAAGGAAAAAGGATCGTCCAGCTGACGCACTCCCCGGGCCTTGTAGTGGTCCAGAACCTGCGGATTATGGATGATCGGCCCCAGGGTAAAAACCGGACAGGACACCTCTGGTTCCCGCAACAGCGCATCCAGTTTGCGCAGGGCCAAGTCAACGCCCATGCAAAAACCGGCGGTTTCAGCCAGAATGATGTTCATCGCCAATCCTTGTCGCAATGCTCTCCGGGTGCATGAGCAGTCCGTTCCAAGCAGGCTGGGTTCTGCTTTTCAGCGTTGGCGCACTTCGACAGCGTATCCAGGACGTCCTCCAGCTCCCACCAGGATGACAATGCAGTCAAGCTCTGGCGCAGTGATTTGGCTCCGTGGAAATGGCGCAAATATCTGGGGACAACCGTGCGCATGGCCAGCAAAGCCCGGCGATCGGAAAGATGTTCCCTGCACAGAACCATATGCCGACGAGCCACTGCAAGGCAATGATGGGGCGAAAAAACATCAGGCCTGGACAAACCGAACAAACTCAGGTACTTGTTGAATATGGCAGGGTCCCAAAGGGCTCCCCGGGCAAACATGACTCCGTTGACCCCGGTTGCGTCCAGGCACCTGCAGCCATCCTCGGCGCTGAACAGGTCGCCGCTGGCGATGACCGGAACGGCAACCCGCTCGCGCAGCGCGCGCAGGCCATCCCACAAGGCTTGCCCGGAAAAGCCCTGCACGGCCCATCTTGGATGCAGGGTCAGCCATCCCACGCCAAGATCTTCCAATGGCCGGCCCAAATCAAGAAACGTCCGCTCTCCTTTGTCCCAGCCCAAGCGCAGCTTGACGCCGACATTGCCCGCTCCGGCGGCCTGAACCATGACCTCGGCGATCTGCAGCAGCTTTTCAGGAGTGCGCAACAAGGCCGCGCCGCTCCCGGTCCTGGCCACTTTGGGCACTGAGCAGCCGGCGTTCAAATCGAAAAAACGAAATCCCCGTTCAAGCAGGAACTCCATGGGCCGGACAAAACTGTCCGCTTCCGATCCATAAAGCTGCACCACCAAGGGTTGATCCGTCAAATGGGTGAGCAGCAGCCGCTGCGTGGATTGATTGCAGTGGGTCAACCCCTTGGCGCTGATCATCTCCGTGCAGGCCACGGCGCAGCCCTGTTCCCTGCACAGCAGGCGAAAGGGCAAATCCGAGAATCCAGCCAGGGGCGCCAGCCAGGGGCTGCCCGGATGAATCGGCAATCCGGCGTCGATGGTCATACCTGGACGTGCAGCCCGGACACGCCCGGCTCCCAGGGAAGCAGCAGGCGGGCCAGGATCCCTGAACGAAGCCCGCCGCCCAGCGGTTTTACCCCCAGCAGGACAAGCCGTGTATGACCAAGGCGCGGCAGCCAGTCTTCAATCCAAGGCTTGAGCGAGGGCTCACGCTCGAATCGTTCGAGATAAAACGTGAAACCAGCGGGTTTGCGAGCCAGGGCGAAATGGATCTCCAGATGTCCCAAGAGGGGATGCGTGCCCACGAATTGAGCCTCGTCCGGAAACGGAAGGCTGTCCAATGCCGTAAGGCGTTGCCAGGGGGGCAACAGCACCCCCGCGTCCCGAATGTGATGCGCCAGCCAGGGCAGCGAAAAATAGCGCCCCAAGCCGCGCACCCCGAGTTCCATGTTGATTGTTGTTTGCAGCCTGGAGAGTTTCGCGAATTCACGATGCAATTCAGGCTCGTTTTCAAGAATGTCGCGGAATGATGCGGCCATTTCCCGGACGTTCCAAGCCGGGGCCGCGGCATGCTGGCTGAAGTGGGTTTCAAACAGACTCTGGCAGGCCCAGAATCGCTGCAGAATATTCAAAATGCCTGGTTGGGCGTGCGCAACGATTTCCTGGAGAACAATCTCCGGAAACAGGCGTTTCACCAAAAACATAAGCCTCGCCCCGGGTTCGGGGCGCGAGGCCATGCTGGCCAGCAGGGGATTGCCGAGAAAATCCACCCAGCCCAGGTCCCGGCTGTGCCAATGCAGAAAAGTCCCGGTGATGCGCTCGCCTATGCTGTGCTGGCTCTGGAATTGCTCAACACGATCTCTGGCAGCGGGCCGGGGGAAGGCGTGGCGGCCATGAGCGCCGCGCATGCTTTCCTTGTCCATGATCAGTGCTCGACCTGTTCGAGGATGATTTTCACCTCCTCAACGCTGAGACCGGTGGCTTGGGCCAAGTCGAGCGCGGATTTGCCCTTGCGGTGCCCGGAGAGGATGATGTGCCGCAAAAAGCTGGGCGACTGGATCAGGCCCTCGGCCTGTTGCAAGAGGGCGCGCAACTGGTTTTCCCGATCCGTCAGTTGGCTTTCCAGGTGCAGCAGATCGGTTTGACGCCCCGCGAAATTTTCCAGCAGCTGTTTTTCCAGCTCCGCGTTCTTTTCAATTTTTTTTAGAAATTCTCGTTGGTTATGTTGAAGCTTTGCCAGAAGCTGCTCCGAGCGGCGCAATCGCAAAAAAAAGACGATCACCCCGGCCAGCAGCACGGCCTCCAGCAGGCTCAAACCAAGAATTATCCAATATGATGGGTGCATAACGGTCCAAAAGATTGCCAAAAGGCTCGAGACGAAATGGGTCGATCCAGGGCTGAGGCAAGGGCGTCAGACCTTGATATTGATAATCTGTCCCGACCAGGGATCAACGGATTCCGGCGCCCCCTCTTCCTCCTCGCGGGCGTGTTTGTCCTGCGGTGCATGTTGTCCGGCATGACGTCGCTCACGCTCCGCATCCGAACGAACCTGCAAGGTTTCCTGGGTTTTTTTCAATTCCGCGACTTGTTCCCGTTCTTTTTGGACATGGTCGCGCATCTGCGCGGCGGCCAAGGCCTGCTGCATGCTGGGTCTGTCCTGTTCCGCCTGGATCATTTTGCCCACTTTGGGCAACAGGGAGAGCAGCACCGGGAGCTGAATCTGACTGGCCATTACTGCACCAGATATTCCTCAATGAGCACCCCCGTCAGGGGGCGGCTTAAATGCTGGTTCAGAACGGACAACAAATCCTGCTTCAAGACCTCCGCCGCTTCTATCCTCTTGACCGAGGGCAGGGGGCGATTGTTCAGATAGTAGTAAACCGCGTCCCGAAGAATGATGAGCTTGCGTTGGATCTCCAGGGGGAGGTTGGGATCTTCCATGATCAAGGACATTTTCATGGTCAAAAAAAGGATGTCCGAGTTTTGGGCATAGGCAATCCAGAACGGCTCCAGGTCGACGAAGTGCTCCTGGACGGCGGGCGCGGCCAAAGGCGGGGCCTCCTCGTGGGAGAGGTCTTGGGGAAGTGCGGGTTCCGGGGGGGCCGTGGGCTTGATCAGCTGGAAAACAAGAACGCCGACCAAAATGAGCAGGATTGTCCCTCCAAGAAGAAAAATCGTTTTTTTTGAACTTCTGACCTCTTCCTTTGGTTCGTCGTCAACCGAGGTGACGGATGAGGCGGCCGGCGCTTCCTGCTCGCGGGGCGGCTTTGCCTGCTCGTCAGAGGATTCATCCTGCAGAAAGGGCGCGTCGTCCAGGTCGAGGGCGACCTTCTGGGACGCTTGGGGCAAAGTTTGAACCTGGTCTAAAACCTGGTCGTCGTGTTCCAGTGGCTTGAGGTTCTCGGGAAGGTCGGAAAGCGACGGATCAGCCATGGTCAATGCTCGTTTTCTGCGCCCGCCTCAGACCGCAAAATCACGACGGACAGCTCAACCGAAAATCTTGTCAATCTTTTGCCCAAGGGTTTCAGGGGTGAACGGCTTGACAATGTAGTTGGACACTTTGGCCTGGACCGCCTCGATGATGTTTTCCTGCAGACCTTCGGCGGTGACCATGAGAAAGGGCAAATCCGCGAATTCCTCGCTGGCCCTGACCTTGCGCAAGAGGTCAATCCCGGTCATTTTGGGCATGTTCCAATCCGAAATGATGAAGTCGATCCGGTCCTTGTTCAAAATCTCCCAGGCCGTGGTGCCGTCGTCGGCCTCGACGATATTGTTGAAACCCAGTTGACGCATGATGTTCTTGATGATCCGACGCATGGTGGAAAAGTCGTCCACTACCAGAACACGCATGTTTTTATCGTAACTCATTGCTTATACTCCTTGCTGAGTGAAGACGCGACGAACATTGTGGGTAATGTGATGAAATTTTCCGCGCAGTTTGGCCAAGGCTTGGGAATGCAGCTGCGAGACCCTCCCCTCGGTGATTCCCATGACTGAAGCCGTTTCGCGCATGTTCAGCTCCTCGACATAGTACAGGGAGAGCACCATGCGTTCACGTGGTGTCAATTCATCGATAAGTTGAGCGAGTTTGTCAACAAGTTCCTGGTTCAGCGTATGGGAGAACGGGTCGTTTTCCTTGTTGTCCTGGGATCGCAAAAGGCCTTCCTCGACGGCCTCCAGGCTGATGCAGATCTGATTCTGCAGGGCTTCAAGGCCCTGTTCGATTTCCTTGGACGACAACCCCGTGATGGATTGCAGCTCCTGAACGCTGGGGACATGCCCCGTGAATTGTTCCACGCTGCGCACGCTGTCCTCCAGCAACCGCACCCGTTGCCGCAGCCCCCGGGTGAACCAGTCCATCCGCCGCAATTCATCAAGCATGGCCCCTTTGATCCTGTTCTCGGCATAGGTTTCAAACTTGATTTTCAAATCAGGCTTGAATTTTTCAAGGGCTTCAATCAGCCCGAGACTCCCCGCGCTGATCAGTTCGTCCAGCTTAACGTGTTGGGGCACCTTGGCCTTCATGCGCAAGGCCAGGATCTTTATTATGGGGGCATAATGTCCCACGATTGCCCCACGCATGTCGGCATCGCAAGCATCCCACTGCAGTTTCCCGGCCTCGAACTGATGATGCGCATCAGTGCCTGAACAGGAGTTTTTTCCAAAAAAACTTGATGTTCCCATCTGTCTTGGTCGTTTCTTGCCAGGAACCGATGGACCGCGCAATTTCCCGCACGCCCAAAGATGCCGGCGAGTTGGGCGAAAAATGATAAAAAGGGGTTTGCCGTGTAACCGCGCGCTTGACCGTCTCGTCCCAGGGAATACATCCTGCCAGATCCAGGGAGACCCCGTCCAGAAATCTGTCGCACGCCGCGGCCAGTCGCCCATAAATCTGCTTGCCCTGCTTGATGTCCGCGACCATGTTCGCGATGACCTTGAATCTGTTCACGCCGTGTTTGTTGTGCAAAACCTTGATGATCGCATAGGCGTCCGTCAGGGACGTGGGCTCGGGCGTGATCACCAGAAGACGTTCCTGCACGGCGATGTTGAAATACAGAACAGTGTCGCCGATCCCTGCGCCCGTGTCCACAATGAGCATGTCCAGTTTTGTCTCCAGGGGCTCCAGGGCTTCAATAAGGTCGAGTTTTTGGCCCGTGCTCAGGGCAAGCATCTCCGGAACCCCGGAAGATGCCGGGAGGATGGAAAAACCATAGTCCGTGCTCACCAGGACGTCATGTAATTTTTTTTCATCGAACAACAGATGAAATATGTTGTAGGGCGGGGCCAAGCCCAACAGGATGTCCACGTTGGCCAGACCAAGATCAGCGTCCAAAAGCAGGACCCTGTGCCCCATGCCCTGAAGAGCGCAGGCCAGGTTGATGGAGAGATTGGTTTTCCCCACGCCGCCTTTTCCGGAGGTCACGGAAAGCACCAGGGGCTCGCGTTGGTTCATATCGTCCTTCTCCTGCGCGGATGCATCATCAACACCAAAAGCATTTCGTAATTATCTCGATGCATATGTCTTTTCCGGCTTTCTGTCACCTGCCATCTTCTTCCTGCTTCCTTTCCGGAAGACGGTGGGTGAAGATCATTTTCCAGAGCAGCTGATCCTTTGCCGCAACCAGGCACGCACTCAGGCAGGGGCCGAAGCACAGGGCCGAGACGGGCAAACGTGAGATATATCCCAGGTTGATCATGGACCCGTATGATTCGGCCTCGTCCAGTTTTGTCCAGATAACGCTGGCCGTGGACGGCACATGAAAGCGTTTGGCGAAACTTTTCAGGCAAGATGTTGCGTAGTGCGGATTGAGCACCAGATGGACGCACGCATCCTTGGGGAGTTCAAACTCTTTTTCCGCGAGCCAGGTTTGCAGGCTTGTTTCCCGAGACAACCCAGGAAAATCAATGAAAATTTTATCGAACCGCTTTGCTTCGCAAAGCAATTCACGCCAATCTTCGGCAGTGCGCACATCAAAAAAAGGCAATCCTCCCAGTTCAGCGTAATGTTGCAGCAGCAAGCGCCCCTTGCCGTGCTGCTGGTCGGCGTTGACGAGACAGATGCGCCTTGTGGGATGCTCTTTGCGCATGTTCAATGCCAGACGCAGCAGCGAGGACGTCTTGCCCACCCCGTGCGGCCCCGCCAGGGCATGGATTTTGCCGGGCCAATGCCCTTCCTGCCATGGTTTTGTCGGCACAACGCCCCGCAATGGTTCCAGGATGGAAATGTCGGGCGCATTTTTCATTTGCCTCCAAAGATGCATGGCAACTTCCGCGGTCATGCCCTCGCGTTCCAGATACTCCAAAGACTGACGCTGCCGGGGGGTCAGCAGGGCATAATCGGCTTGGGGCTTGAGCACGCTGAGCATATGCTCTTTGATCATGCTCCATTCCTGATGCATTGCCTGCCAACCGGGAAAAGCGGCATTCTTGGACCCGCCGTTGTTGGCGGGCGATTCCAGGGCCGCCGTGACCTCACAAGAGGACTTGCCGTTTTCCCTAATATTTTGGGTGCTTAAAATGACAGCTTCCGGACCCAGTTCTTCCCTGATCCGGTTGAGCACTGTTCTGGTGTTAGGCCCGCGAAAAGCTTTAACCTGCATGATTCATCCTTACTGTGGCCGCGGAGTGCAGGTTGACGCCGGGGGGGATTTCGGCTTGGGAAAGGATGGGCAGGGTTGGAATGAAGCGCACCGTCAACTGCGCAAGGTGCGACCGAAGGCCGGGCGTGGTCAGGGCAACCGGTTGTCCCTCGGCGACAATGGCCTTTTCCATGGCATTCTGGAGGCCCTGGATCAGTTTTTGCGCGAGCAGGGGGTCAATGTTCAAATAGGCGCCGCCCTGGTCCGACTTGCGCAAATTGTCCTGCAGCAGGCGTTCCCATTCCTGGTCCAGAATGATCACCGGAAGGGTTCCGTCCGGAGCAAGATACGGCTTGACAATTGTTCTGGCCATGCGTGAACGGACGTACTCCGTGAGCGTGTCGGGATCCTTGATGGAGGGACCGAAATCAGCCAATGTTTCCACGATGGTCAGCATATCCCGGATGGAGACGTTTTCACGAACCAGGTTCTGCAGCACCCTTTGAACCGCACCCAGGGACATGATCCCCGGCACCAGCTCCTCCACGGCCTTGGGAGCCCTCTTGGACAGGTTGTCCAGCAAGGCCTGCACTTCCTGGCGTCCCAGGAATTCAAAAAGATTGCGGCGGAAGACCTCGGTGATATGCGTGGCGACCACGGTGGAAGGATCGACCACCGTGTATCCGGCCAGCATGGCTTCATCCTTTTGCCGCTCGGGGATCCACAAGGCCGGCAGGTTGAACGCGGGCTCCTTGGTTTCCACGCCCTGGATGCGATGCTTGGCGTCCCCGGGGTCCATGGCCAGATAGTGGTCGATGAGAATTTCCGCGGAAGCCACCTGGTTGCCCTTGATCAGGACCACGTATTGACCCGGCTTGAGCTGCAAATTGTCCCGCAGATGCAGTGACGGGATGATCACGCCCATGTCCAGGGCGAACTGACGGCGAATGGACCTGATCCTGGCCAGCAGGTTGCCGTTTTGATCCTCATCCACCAGGGGGATGAGACCATACCCCACCTCCAGTTCCAAAACGTCCAGGGGCAGCAGGGCCTGTACTTCTTCCGGCGTATCCAGGCTCGGCGCCTTGAGTTTGCTGTCCTTGTCGGCCATTTGCTCAGCCTCTTGGGAGCCGCGTCCGGCGATGAGCGAAATGCCGTAAAACAGACCGGAAAAAAGGATAAACATCAGCGTGGGCATGCCCGGCACCAACCCGAGGATGAGCAATATGCCGGCCACCAGACGCAAGGCCTTGGAATGCAGGGTCAACTGGCCCAGAAATTCTTGCCCCATGTCCGCCTCGGCCGCGGCCCGGCTGACAATGATGCCGGCGGACGTGGAAATGATCAGCGAGGGGATCTGGGCCACCAAACCGTCGCCGATGGTCAGGATGGTGAATGTCTGAGCCGCATCCGCCCAGCTCATGCCCCTTTGGAACACGCCGATGAACAGCCCCCCCACGATGTTCACGGCGGTGATGATTATGCCTGCCTTGACGTCCCCGGAAACGAACTTGGCGGCGCCGTCCATGGCCCCGTAGAAATCAGCCTCCTTGCGGATGGATTCCCTGGTACGCCTGGCTTCGGTTTCGTCGATCAGCCCGGCGTTGAGATCCGCCTCGATGGCCATTTGCTTGCCGGGCATGGCATCCAGGGTGAACCGGGCCGCCACCTCGGCGATGCGCGTCGTGCCCGTGGTGATGACCATCTTGTTCAATATAAAAATCACCAGAAAAATGATCACCCCGATGACATAGTTGCCGCCGACCACGAATTGGCCAAAGGCTTCAATGACTTTGCCCGCAGCGCCCGGTCCTTCCTCCCCGTGCAGCAGGATCAGGCGGGTGGAGGCCACGTTCAGGGCCAACCGCAGCAGGGTGGTCACCAGCAGCAGAGAGGGAAAGATGGAAAATTCCATGGGAGAACGCATGTACATGGCCGTCAACAGGACCACGAACCCCAGGGAGATGCTCAAGGACAACATGGAATCCAGGATGATGGTGGGCAGGGGGATGAGCATCACGAACAGAATGGTCACCACGCCCACGGCCAGGAGAATGTTCCCGGATCCGGCAAAGCGGGAGTAATCGATTTTTCCGGCGACTGCTGCGAGTTGAGCCATAGTTTTGACGCTTTGAATGCGGTGACGTGCTGAAAAGGTTTCAGCCGGACATCAATAAGGATGACGGCATCGCCATGACGTCTGTTCCGAGGTTACTGCAAAAAGCCATTGCTTCCTTCAAAAAAGGTCCGGATTCCTTTGCCAACCATATAAAAACATTGGATTCCGGCTTTCGCCGGAGTGACTGTTTCAAGCATTCCAAAAATTTTTGCAGCATCCCCTTGTTCTTACCGGCGCCTGAATTTTGGCAGTTGCGCCAAGACAGCGGCTACGGCCTGATAGAGTTCCTCTGGAATCATCTGTCCCACATCAACGCTTTTATACAAGGCCTGTGCCAGGGGCTTGTTTTCACGCAGCGGGATATTGTGCTCGCGCGCGATATCCTTGATCTTCGCGGCCATGAAGTCCGCGCCCTTGGCCAGGACCACCGGCGAGGGCGCTTCCAGCGGATTGTAGCTCAAGGCGACGGCCAGATGGGTAGGGTTGGTGATCACCACGTCGGCTTTGGGCACGCTTTCCAGCATTCGTTTCTGCATGGTCTGCAGCATTTTCTGACGCTGTCTGTTTTTGATCACTGGATCGCCTTCGGCCTGCTTGCGCTCGTCCTTGACTTCATCCTTGGTCATTTTCAAATTTTCTTCGTAATCCCAGCGAGTGTAGATCAGGTCCGCGATGCCGATGATCAGCATGGGAACCAGGGCGTAGGTGACCATTTTGGCGCCGATCAGCAGCATGTATGCGGCAACTGTTCCCGCGTCCTGATAAAAGAGGGGAAGAAAGTTGGGGGCTTCCTGCTTGAGCACAAGATAGGGAGCATAGCCCACGGCCATGGCCTGGAGCAGGCTGCGCATCAGGCGGACAAAGGTCTGGGTGCTGATGAACAGCCGCTTCAATCCGCTGACGATGTTTAACTTTTGCGAAAGGTTTTTCGAAAAATCAAAAACCTTCATGGTCCAAAGATGTCCGACCTGCAGGCGTACGGTCAAAAACGCCACCAGCGCGCAAACCGTCAACACCGGCAGGATCATCACGGCCAGCTTGCCGGCTATGACCTGAAAAAGGAGATAAATGGATTCCGGCGTGAATTGCGTGGACAAATTTTCGCTGAACGACCAGATAAAAAGCCTTTGCATCTGCTCAGCCATGATGCCGATCAGAAAAAACAGGGTCAGAAAGCCTCCCAAAAGGACTGTCACCTTGGACAGTTCCTGGCTGCGCGGGACATTGCCTTTTTCCCTGGACTTGTTGCGCTGTTTCGGGGTGGCTTTTTCTGTTCTGCTGGGGTCACTCTGCGGCACGGCCTACTCCATGAGCATGCATTGATGGGCGGTTCAGCTTCCGCTGCGCATGATCCCGTCAAACAGCGGACCAAGCCGGATGATGAAGTCTTGCACATACAAGGCCATCGTGGTGAACATGGTTCCCAAAAACAAAAAACCCACCCCGATTTTCAGGGGAAACCCGACAAAGATGACGTTCATCTGCGGTGCGGCCTTGGCCACCAGAGCCAGGGACAAGTCCACCAGAAACAGGGCGATCATCACCGGGCTGGCGATCTTGATGGCCAGGACAAAAATTTGACTGGAGAAGCGCAAAAGCTGATCGGAAAGCGCCGGGGTGATCAGCAACCCGCCCGGAGGCACGAGCATGAAGCTGCTGGTCAAGGCGTGCAGCAAATACAGATGCCCGTTGAGGCTCAAAAAGGTCAACAGGGAGGTCATGTATAAAAAATGGGCGGTGACCGCCTGGCTGACACCGGTGCTGGGGTCCACCACGTTGACCATGGCAAAGCCCATCTGAAATCCCACCATTTGCCCGCCGGTCTGGATGGCGGCGAATAAAACGCGGACAATCAGCCCCAGCACCAATCCCAAAAGCAGTTCTCCCAGGATCATCAACGCCATGGTGAACGGATGCGCCGGAAACGCCTGCGCGTCAAAGGACAAATGCGGCCACAGACCCAAAGCCAAAACAAGGCAAAGCGAGGCCTTCACGGGAATCGGAGCGTTTTCCCCTCCGAAAAAGGGCAGCAGAAACACCAGCAGGCTGACCCGGAAAAGCGTCAAAAAGAAGCTGAAAATGACGTTCGGGTCAAAGGCGAACAGATCCATGCCTGAGACAAAGCAAGTTTCAGACCAGCGGCAAAACGCGTGAACGGATAAGCGAACTTGAGAGAATCACTGGCTTCGGGGTGGAAGCCAGAGGATCAGAACAAGGAAGGACGGAGGGTGATCAGCGGCTGTTGTGATCTGTCAGCAGGACTGACAGGCTGAAATTTCTTTTCGCAATCCCTGATTTTTGGCCGTCAATTGAGAATATAGCGCAGCGGATCCACGGGAATGCCGTTCAGCCGCACCTCGTAATGCAGGTGCGGGCCCGTGGTGCGTCCGGTGTTGCCCATGTATCCCAGCAGTTCGCCGCGGCTGACGTTCTGACCGTTCTTGACCGCGATGGAATGCAGGTGGGCGTAGTTGGTGATGATGCCGGAACCATGGTCAATGGTGACCGTCAATCCATAAGCTCCGTCCTTTTCCGAAGAGATGACCAAACCCTTGGCCGTGGCGTAAACCGGCGTTCCGATGGGACCCGCGATATCCAGACCCTTATGAAATTCTCTTCGGTCGGTAAAAGGGGAACGACGGTAGCCGAATTCCGAGGTAACCCATCCCTCGGTGGGCCAGATGGACGGCGTGGAGGCAAAGAAGCCCTGATTGGAACGCAGGACGGCCAGCAATTCCTCCTGCTGGATTTCCTCAAGCCTGGTTTCCGTCTGAAGCTGCGCCAGGAAATTGTGCATTTTTCTGACCAGGAGTTCCTGGCGATGGGTGGTCAGGTATTGTTCGGAAAAATCAATACGCTCGGCGCCCCCCAGGGATGTGGCCACGGGCGTGTGCCCTGGATCGAGATTGGCCATGACCCTGACCTTGGCATTGAATTCGGCGACCTTGCCCAATTGCGATTCAACCTGCTTCAGTTTTTCAGTTAAACTGCGGAACTGATCATGCTGATCAAGGAGATTTTTCTGGGTCGCGTCGAGGCGGACCCTCAGCAGCCAGTTCTGCCGGGTGTTTTGGAAAAAATAGGCGTTCATGGCCAAAGAGGCAAAAAAAATTCCGGTCAACAGCAGACAGATCCAGAGGCGCAAGGTGAATGTTCTGCAATTGCCGGCATTGTCCTTGAGGACAAGAATCTGATATTTTTTTCTGATCATTGTGCTTTCTGGTACGGGGCTGGATGGTTGTTGCCGAAAAACCGCCTGTTGAGCAAGCGACAATGCATAGGTCTTCGTATTAGATGGAGGAGGCTACGTCAAGCTGCCAGCGACGCAAGGCGCCGTATATGTTCGCCCGGATTTTTGGATCATTGCCCACCACGGTTTGCAGCCATTTTTCCGTAAAAACGCGCTGGCTGGTCAGGCTCGAGGGACACAGATTCTCCCACACGGGAAGATTCCAGCGTCCTGCTGCCTTGCGAATCATGGACTTGTCCAGAAGAAGCAGCGGACGGATCAAAGTCAACTCCCCCTTGAAGAAGCTTTCCTTGGGGGACAGCCCCTCCACCCGGCCGTTGCGTAACAGATTGAGGAGAAAGGTCTGCACAAGGTCGTCGGCATTGTGCCCCAGGGCCAGATGCGTCAGACCGTAAAAACGGCACAGCTGGAAAAGGCGCTTGCGGCGATGCCAGCTGCATACGAAACACGGAGACTTGCCCCTGTTTTGTGGGGAATGGGCCATGGGACCGAAGTCCGTCAGTTCAATATGCGCGGCCATTCCGTGGGAAAACAGCCAGGGAGCGAGCGACGCGTGATTGTGCGCATCAAAGCCCGGATTAAGATGCAAGGCCATGATTTCAAATGGGAACGGCACGATCCGCTGGCGCAAGAGCAGAACCTGCAGCATGACCCAGCTGTCCACCCCTCCGGAAAGCGCGACGCCGACCCGGGCGCCGGGCCAAAGCATGCCCAGGCGGTGCATCAACAGGCCGGCTTGGCCCAAACATTTTTTTTGCGCGAAATGCAATTTGCCCAATCGACTCATGACGCCGACTCGTTGGCCGCAATGCGCATCATCCGCCTCTTGTGCATGAATGTTGCCCTCAATTAGTATTCCAGCCAGGCATGGTCGCGTCCCACCGCAATTTCTCAGGGTCTGGAAATAAGAGCCACGCCGAAAACCATCAGGCCGGCGCAGACCAGCCTGCGGAGCAACCCTTGCTCCTGAAACACGATGTGCCCGAAGACCACGCCGAAGACCACGCTGATGCGCTTGATGGAAACGACATAAGCGGCCAAGGTCAGCGTCAGGGCCCACATCTGCAGGATCAGGGCCAAGGCGCCGGTCAATCCCACCAGCAAAAGCCCTTTGAAGTTCCGGCGCAGATTGGCCAGGGGACGATGAGACTTGAGCAGGACAACAGGAAAAAGCCCCAGGCTCATAACCGTGAAAAAGCAGAACAGCCAGCACGCCGGAGAGGAGTTGACCACTCCGATCTTGTCCAGATTCGCGGAAATGCTCCACAACAGGGCCACGAAAAGCATGATCCTGGGTCCAGGCTCGCGCCACAAGGCCTGAATCGGAGCCAGAATCCCCGGCCCTTCGCGGCCGATGTACATGGCATACGCCCCGGCCATGATCAGGATCATGCCCAATCCGCCCCAAAGGTCCGGAAATTCGCCCAGCATCAGCCGGGACGTGCCCAGCATGAACAGCGGAGTAAAGGTGAGCATGGGCAGGGTCAGGGAAAGATCCGAGGCCTTGATGGCCCGCATGTACAGGGGCACGGCGACCAAATTCAGGCCCACTCCGCATGACAAGGCCAACAGAAAACCGTCGCCGATTTGCGGAATGCCCTCCCACCACAAATACGCGCCGGTCAGCGGCAGCCCCATTGAGCTGTAGGACCAGGCCAGCAAATATTCATCGCCCTCTTGCAACTGACCTTTACTCAAGACGTCCTTGAGGGCCTCGAAAAAAGCCGTGCCCAGGGCCAGGAAAAGCCAAAGCATGACGCAAAGCTAGCGGAAAAACCCCAGCAATCCCAAAACACCCGCGAATCCCAGATAGCCGAGATAGCGCAGCGAACCGTGTGCACCCCAGACGCTGAACGCGGCAAAGGCGGCGAAGGCGCTGAACACGGGCTTGAAAAAGCCCAACAGGCCGAGAACGCCGAGCACCCCGGCATGCTGCATCATCCGTTGGAATTCCATGCTCATCCTCCTTGCCGTTTTTCTTGGTTGGGCAGCGGAGCGGACACGTCCGAACCGTCGTTGGCCACCCCGCCCATGTTGTGCCCGTCCCACGAGGAATCATCCTCCACGGGCTCCACATGAATGGTCAGACTGGTTTTATCCAATCGCGCCTCCACCTGCTGTTCGATGCGGTCGCACAGCTCATGGGCTTCCTGGACCGTGCACGATCCAGGCAAGAGCAGATGCATGTCCACGAATCGCCTGGAGCCGGATTTGCGCGAGCGCAGTCCGTGAAAAGGCGCCTCCGGGACCTGAGCTTGCACTGCCTGTTGAACAATACGCACCTCCTCGGCCGGCAGGGTGTGGTCCATTAACCCGTGCCAGGAACGCCGCAGCAGGTCGATTCCTGAGCGCAGGATGTTCAAGGCCACGGCCATGGCAATGAGCGGGTCGAGAAAGGACCACTCCCGCGGAGCCACCAGAATCACCCCGACACCGGCGACAACAGCCGCGGAGGTCCAGACGTCGGTCATCAGGTGCTTGGCGTCTGCTTCCAGGGTGATGCTGTCGTGCTTTTCAGCTCCATGCAGCAGCAGACGGGCCGCGATGTAATTGATTGTCGCGGCCAAGATCAGAACCGCACCGCCGATTCCAAGGTTTTCCAGGGGAACGGGAGCGGCAAGCCGCCCCAAGGACGCGATGATAATGGCCGCCGCGGCAATCAGAATCATGGTGCCCTCGACCCCGCTGGCAAAATATTCCACCTTGTCATGGCCGTAGGGATGTTGCTTGTCCGCCGGGCGGGAAGCCAAGAGCAAAGCGGCCAGGGCGATCAGCCCGGCCGCGAGATTGATCACGGATTCCGCGGCGTCGGAAAAAATGCCCACCGAGCCGGTCATCCAAAAGGCGGTGAATTTGAGGCCCATGGTCACCAGGGAGGCGGCCACGGAAACCAGGGCGAAACGCGCCGGCGTTTTCAGCAGGGACATGCCGCCTAAATACACAATGAGGCCGGCGTCTGTCTAATGGGCCAGGCCGCCTCGGAACATGAAATACACCGCACCCACCAGGCACAGGGCCGCCCAGAGATAGTCCAGACGCAAAGGCTCCTTCATGTAGGCGAAGGCAAAGGCGGCGAACACGCTCAGGCTGATGACCTCCTGCATGACCCGCAATTGACCCAGGGTATAGAAATTGATGCCGATGCGGTTGGCCGGGATCATCAGGGTGTATTCGAACAGGGCGATGCCCCAGCTGAACAGGATCACCAGGGCCAGGGACCGGGCGGCCAGGTGTTTGAGATGGCCGTACCAGGCAAAGGTCATGAACATGTTCGAGAACAAAAGCAGAAGGATCGGTTTGAACATAGACGTTGGCAAAAAGGCTGGCTACGAAAATCGCAGGATCTTGCGGTACACGAATTTGTGGTCGCCCGGCGCGTAAAAATCCTGAAGCGTTGCTTCCAGTCCGTATCCGCACCGTTCATAGAAACAGCGGGTGGGATGGTATCGAGGCCGCGAGGATGTCTCGATATAGACCCTGGTCCCGGCCAGCTTGACGATTTCCTCTTCGCACATGGCCATCAGGCGCCTGCCCAGACCCTGCCCCTGGGCGTCGGGATGAACCGCGATCCAGTAGAGGTCAAAGCTGGACAAGGTGCAGGGGATCGGGCCGAAGCAGCCGTAGCCCAGCAGATCGTTCATTTTGCCCTGGGCCATCAGGAAGTGATAGCCGCTGGTCTCGCCTTTGAGACGGCGCTCCTGGACCAGCTCCACGGCCACCTCGACCTCCGCCGGACTGAAGAATCCGGTGGTCTTGAGCAGTCGGGCCACCTCCTCGCTGTCCGAGGCGTTGACCTGGGTCCGAAAAAGAATGTTTTTCATGAGCTCCGGCATACCTTCTTGGATACGGCCGCCTGCAGCAGCAAGTCGACGACCTCGGCAAAGGACAACCCGGATGCGGCGCACGAAGCCTGGAATCCGGCATCCGGCGACAGGCAGGGGTTGACGTTCACGTCGATGATCCAGGGGCGGTCCTTGGCGTCAATGCGCAGGTCCACGCGGGCATAGCCGGAAAGGGCGAAGGCATCCCAGCATTGCACGGCAATCATGGCCAGCCTGCGCAGCAAGGGACCGTCGGCTTCCGGAAACTCCAGGCTGCGCTTGGTGTCCCGGTATTCTCGGCTTTGCTCCAACCACTTGGCCCGAAAGCCCACGACCCGGCGCTCGTCCTGCGGATGGCCGGTGAACAAAATCTCCGCCGGCGCCAGGACAAGCGGCCGACCATCCTGCTCAACCAATGCCAGGTTGAACTCCCTGCCAAAAACGTATTCCTCGGCAAAACACTCTCCGCCCAGGCGCTCCTGCAGGATTTTCATTTCCGCCAGCAGCCGCACCCGACTGGAGACGAGAACCACGTTGTCCACGTCCAATCCAAAAGAACCGTGCTCCCATACGGATTTGACAATAAACCGTCCGGGAGGTCGGGCGTTGCCCCTGTCCTGCCTGTCCAGCCAGGCAGGCGTGGGCAGGCCGTGCTGAGCGAGCACCTCCTTGGCCAGAAGCTTGTTCGTGGAGTGCAGCAGAGCCCGTGACGACCCCCCGGTACAGGCCGCGCCCAATTCCTCCAACAGGCTCGGAACCAAATGGACGGTTCTGCCCGATCCCTGGATGGACTCCACCAGATTGAAGACCACATCCCCGGCTTTCACCCGGATGCCCCCCCGGGCGTGCTTCATGTCTTCGGGCCAGGGCCGGATCCTGTATTCGTGGCCCAGGACGCGCAAGGCATCGCCCACGGCCCGGGTCTGAACCAGCACGTCGGCATCGTCCAGGCAGGCCAGATCCGCGACGGGGTTGTGGACGATCAGAACGTTCATGCGGCCAGACCGGCCGCATGACGCGTGCCGTGTACAGACGCAACAGGGGAGTACGGTGCGTTGTGACCGGTCAAGGCACGCTCCAGGGCCGATTCCATGATCATCCGGATCAGTTCGCCGTGCGTGATGCCCTGAAAGCGGCACAAAATGGACAGGTCCGAACGGATCGGGTGCAGTCCGGGCAAGGGGTTGATTTCCAGAATCTGCGGGCGCCCATGTTCATCCAGACGGATGTCCACCCGGCCGGCGTCCCGCGCTCCCAGTCCGCGCCAGAGGTCCACGGCCAGCCCGGCCAGTTTGCGGGACAGAACCCCGTCCACCAATTGATAGCGGACCCGATCCTCGTATTCCTCCTTGTTGCTCAAGGAATAGACGTCCTGCTCCGCGTTTTCCAGGAGCAGAACCTCCATGGCGCCAAGGCAGCGAGCCTTGGGGCCCGTGCCCACGACGCCAACGGTGAATTCCCGCCCCGGCAGATAGCGCTCCACCAGCACCGGCTGCTGGAAGCGGGCCAAGAGGTCCGCGCAGGTTCGCTCCAAGGCATTCTTGTCCTGGATCAGGCTGGCCTGGCTGATGCCCTTGCTGGTGCCTTCGGCCACGGGCTTGGCAAACAGCGGAAAGGACAAGGCCAGGCCCTCGGTCTCCGCCAGGTCCTGAATAACGGCAAAATCCGGGGTGGGCAGGCCGAGGTCGCGGATGATCCGCTTGGTCACGCCCTTGTGCAGGCACACGGCCAGGACCAGGGCGTCGGAAAAAGTGCAGGGTATCCGGTGCGCTTCCAGCAGGGCCGGGACCTGAGACTCCCGGCTCAGGCCGTACAGCCCTTCGGCGATATTGAAAACCAGATCCCAGCGGCGGCCCTGACCCAAGGCGGGCATGGCTTCAAAGAGATTGCCGATCCGTTCCGGAACCAGCCCCATATCCCGAATGCCTCGCTCAATGGCCTCCACCGTGGCCGTACTGTCGAACTCCGCGGTTTGCTCCAGATTGAATCCCTGTAGCAGGTACTGCTCGCGCAGGTCGTAGATCATGCCGATTCTCATGCCGCACCTGCCTTTTGGCTTGCAAAGACGTCGGCCGGATCGTACACCCTGAACAGTTCGCCCGCATAGTTCTTGAAGATCAATTCATCACGGTCCCTTCCCTGGAAATACTCCGGACACAACGGGGTTTTTCCGCCCCCACGGGGCAAATCCACGACATAATGGGGCACGGCATAGCCCGAGGTATGTCCACGCAAGCCGCGGATCAAATCCAGGCCCGTATTCACGCTGGTGCGGAAGTGGCCGGTGCCCCGGACCTGGTCGCACTGGTAGAGATAGTAGGGACGGATCCGGTTGCGCAGTTGGCCCTGAAACAGGGATGTCAGCGCCGCAATGGTATCATTGATGCCCTTGAGCAGCACGGTCTGGCCGCCCAGGGGGATGCCCGCATCGGCCAGTCGGGAACAGGCCAGGGCCGCCTCCGGAGTCAATTCCTCGGCATGGGCGCTGTGGATGCTGATAAACAGCGGGTGATAGCGTTTGAGCATGTGGGTCAGGCTTGCAGTGATACGCTGGGGCAGGACCATGGGCACCTTGGTGCCGATGCGGATGATCTCCACATGATCAATGGCCCGGATGCGCTGGAGCAGATACTCCAGGGCATGGTCGGGCATGGTCAGGGGGTCGCCGCCGGAAATGAGCACGTCCCGGACTTGCACAGTGCGGCCGATGTAGCGCAAGGCCGCCTCCCACCGGCCGGGCCCTTGGGCTGTTTCCCGCTTGCCGACCCGGCGCGAGCGGGTGCAGTAGCGGCAGTACGTGGAGCAGAAATCCGTCACAAGAAACAGCACCCGGTCCGGATAGCGATGCACCAGTCCCGGCACGGGGCTGTCCTGCTCCTCGCCCAGGGGATCGCCCTCCTCGCACGGCAGGATCCGGTGCTCGTCCATGGTAGGGATGACGCAACGCCGCAAGGGCTGCTTGGGATCACGAGGGTCCAGCAGGCTGGCGTAATACGGTGTGACGGCCATGGGCAGCATGTCCTTGCCGGGTTGCAGGGCTTTGCGCTCATCTGCGGTCAAATCGAGCACGGTTTCCAGAACCGACAGGGAAGTGATCCGGTGCTTGAGCTGCCAATGCCATTGGTTCCACTGGCAGGGTTTGGCCTGAGGATAATGCCTAGCCAAAAACGCGGCGGATTTTGGATTCAGGGGAAAGGTGGATTTGGAGTTTTTTTTGCGGTGACAGCCGGTCGGGGCAGGGGCGAAAAAATCCGGGGCCAGGCCGGACAGACCCGGCTTTGGAACAAAAAACGCCTCCCTGTCGGATGCGGTCCGGGCAGGAGGCTCAACATCCAGTTCGAAAATGTCGTCCATGAACTCCCTCGTTTCTCTTCGGCAATCGGTTTGGGCCTGGTTGATGGTGCATGAAGCGCAGAACATCGGGCTTGAAGATCCGTGAGAAACCTAGGCAATCATCGGGCCAACAGATAATACATTGAAATAAAACGATATTTTAATGGAACGCAGAAATAAAAAAGGAAGCGTGGCTTCCTTTTTTCAATGCCGTTTGCAACAATACGAGCCGGATGTGAACATGAAAGGAACAGTGGACCGCCGAGAAGAGAAGCGGGCCTGCCGATAGCTGGAATACAAGAAAATCAATTTCTTTTTTTGACCCTGCCAAAATCTCACAGGTTCTCTTGATATCTAAAATCCTTTCCAACAAAATGTTTGCTCCGGAATGCATCCTGCGTGAGGCGGATGGACCGGGAAAGTGCAGTGATGTTTTTTCGTCCTAGTCGCCCATGTCCGGAGCCGAACCGAATCCCAGGGAAAGCAGAAAGCGTTCGTCCTCGCTCCATCTGGAGCGGATCTTGACCCACAGTTCCAGATACACCCTGCCGCCCAGGAGCTCCTCCAGTTCCAGCCGCGCCCTTTGGCCGACCTTTTTCAAGTTCCTGCCCTGTTTGCCGATCACCATGGCCTTGTGGGTGTCGCGCTCCACAAAAATCACGGCATGAATGCGGGTTAGTCCGGGTTGACTCTTTTCGTCCCAGTCTTCAATGTCCACCGCCGTGCGGTAAGGCAGTTCCTCGTGCAGGCTCAGGAACAGTTTTTCCCGAACGATCTCCGCGGCCATGAATCGCAGCGGCACGGTGGAAAGCTGGTCCTCGGGAAAAAGCGGCGGCCCCGGGGGCAAGCACCGGGCAATCCCTCTGACCAGAGGTTCCACTGCCTCGCCCGTGGACGCGGAAATGGGATACATATCCGCGTCCGGCCACATCCCGGCCCACTGTTTCATGAGCGGCAGCAACCTTTTGCGGTCCTTGATCTTGTCGATCTTATTCGCCGCGATGAGCAACGGCCCCGGCAAGCGGTCTCGAGCCCCCAGCAAGGGCTGCATGTCTTTGTGCAATAAATGTGGACGCTCGCAGTACAGGGAAGCGTCCAGGACAATCACGGCCACGTCCGCACGGGCCAGGGCCTGCCAGGCGGCCTTGAGCAGAAAGGCGTTCATTGTGCCGCGCAAACGATGCAACCCCGGCGTGTCCAGGAAAACGACCTGCAAATCGTCCCTGGTCAGGATCCCGGTGATCTGATTGCGGGTGGTCTGGGGCTTGGGACTGACAATGCTCACCTTTTGACCCAGAATTTGGTTGAGCAGGGTCGATTTCCCGGAATTCGGCGGCCCAAGCAGGGCGGCCCAGCCGGTGCGAAAACTTCTGCCGTCATTCGCTTCCAGGGTATTCACGGTTTCCATGATCTATTCTTTGCTCCTGACTTCCGACTTCTGCCTACTGTCCTTTATTGTCCGTCACCTGCACAACAGCCACAGCAATTCATCCAAAGTTTTTGCGATGTGTCCGAAAAGCCCTCCATAACCTGGAAACTCGCCCACCAAGGCGTTGCGCCGGATTTGCTGCACCTCGCTGGAACAGGCCTCCGGCGATGAGGGCGGACCATTGTGCAAGGCCAGGCGCTCCGCCGTAAGATAGGCGCTCATCTGCTCCCGAAACGCGGCCATGGCGTCCGCCGCGTCGGCCGCCCGGGAATCCCAGTATTGCAGCGCTTCCTTGCCGGGTTCGAGACAGCGGACTGTTTTAAGCTGGGCAAAAAGGGTTGTCAGGACAAAACCGGGCACGCCGCGGCGCCATCCCAGAAGCCAGGGATAGCGCCAAAAAAGCAGGAAATGGCGCTTGCCCAGGGCAATGACTTCCTCCAGGTCCTCCGTCATCCGGGCCAGCCGCGGATCGTTCCAGCAAGCGGCCATGTTTTGCAAATCCCAATCCGAGGCAGTCCAGGGATCATTGGACGACGACAAAATGCCCGGGGGTTGCCCCAAAAGCAAAGAAAGCATATGGCCCAGCCAGAAATTCGCCGCCGGGAAAGCCGGACTTTCCAGATGAGCGTAGCTCAGGATATAGCGGCCCTGTCCGCACACCCCGGCAATGACGCAGGGTTCTCCCGCAAGCTGATCCGGGTCCAGGTTGATGCCGTAGAGCTGCCGCCAGGATTCCGGTTCTTGATTGCGAATGTCGTCCCAGGCCAAATCCGAAACCCAGAATCCCGGCCCGGGGCCGGCATAGGAGGCCAGGACCTGAACGTTCGCGTCCGGGGGAAGGGCAAACTGGGAGGGCCACCATACCGGCAGATGCACCGGGGAAGCAAGATTTTCGGGAACCAACGGATGGGCATGCAAAGTCGCAGCCACGCTGCCGCTGAAATTTGGCAGGCGCTGGGACATGGGTTTGCGGCACAGCGGACACAGGGCCAATCCGTCATACTCGGGCAAGGCCAGACCCGCCCCGCCGCAAAACCCCAGATAGGAGCCGCCCTTCTCAAGATACTTCCCAATGGCCCGTCGGCCCCGGGGTCCCAGGGCCGCGGACTTGAACCGGGCCCAGCCTCCGGGTACGAGAAGAGCAGCGGGCGGGAAACGCTCAAGCAGACCGTTTGCGATGTCCCGGGCCCGGACAAGGCGAAACGGGACCAGGCCCCGGCGCAGGAAGCGCCAAAGCAGCAAGGCCCAATAATAGGACTCGTCCCAAAGGACGTAGACGTGATCTCGTCCCGGGTTCCGCTGCTCATCGCTTGACATGACCTCTGGAGTATCAGCAGCCGGCATCGGGGACAAGCAGTCAGTACGAGAATCGACAGGCACGGAGAAGCAAAAACATGACCGAAACCAAACTCCCCAAGGGGTATGAACCCAGCGACGTGGAAGCAAAATGGATCGAATTCTGGGAAAACCGGCAAACCTTCAAGGCTCCGGATACGGCGAAAAAACCGCCGTATTCCCTGGTCATCCCGCCGCCCAATGTCACCGGTTCATTGCACATGGGCCATGCCTTGAACATCACGTTGCAGGACATCCTCTGCCGTTTTCACCGCCAGCAGGGCCATGACGTGCTCTGGGTTCCGGGCACGGACCACGCCGGCATCGCCACCCAGAACGTGGTGGAACGCTCCCTGGCCGCTCAGGGCAAAAGCCGGGAGGAGCTGGGCCGGGAGGCCTTTGTGGAGCGGATCTGGGCCTGGAAGGAAGAATACGGCGGCAAAATCCTCAACCAGGTCCGACGGTTGGGGGCCTCGGTGGACTGGTCCCGACTGCGCTTCACCATGGACGAAGGCCTGTCGCGAGCGGTCCGCGAGGTTTTTGTCCAGCTGTATGATGAAGGACTGATCTACAAGGGCGACTACATTATCAACTGGTGCCCGCGCTGCCGCACGGCCCTGGCCGATCTGGAAGTGGAACACTCCCAGGAGGACGGCAAGCTGCACGCCATCCGCTACCCCCTGGCCGACGGCTCCGGAGATCTCACGGTGATGACCACCCGTCCTGAAACCATGCTCGGCGATACGGCCGTGGCCGTGCATCCCGAAGACGAACGCTTCGCGCATCTGGCGGGCAAGGAAGTGATTCTGCCTTTGGTGGGCCGCAAACTGCCGATCATTGCCGACACCTATGTGGATCGGGAATTCGGCACCGGCTGCCTCAAGGTCACCCCGGCTCACGACATGAACGATTTTGAACTGGGCCGCAAACATAACCTGGCCATGGTCAAGGTCATCGACGACCAGGCCCGGATGACCGCGGAGGCCGGCCCGGACTACGCCGGAATGGACCGCCTGGAATGCCGCAAGCGCATCGTGGCCGACTTGCTAGACAAAGGCTTTTTGACGGGCATCAAGGACCATCCGCACAATGTCGGCCATTGCTATCGCTGCCGGACCGTCATTGAACCCCATGTCTCCAAGCAGTGGTTCGTGGCCGTGGGTCCGCTGGCCGCCAAGGCCCGCAAGGCCGTGGAAAACGGGCGGACGAAAATCTCGCCCCAGCAATGGGAGCGCACCTATTTCGACTGGCTGGACAACATCCGGGACTGGTGCATATCCCGGCAGATCTGGTGGGGTCACCGCATCCCTGCTTGGACGTGCGAATCCTGCGGAGAAATGATCGTTTCCCGGCAAGACCCCGATGCATGCCCCAAATGTTCGGGCAGACTGATCCAGGAAAGCGACGTGCTGGACACCTGGTTCTCGTCGGCCCTGTGGCCTTTTTCCACCTTGGGCTGGCCCGATGAGACCCCGGAACTGAAGAGTTATTACCCCACCTCGGTCCTGGTCACGGGCTTCGACATCCTCTTTTTCTGGGTGGCCCGAATGATGATGATGGGGCTGCATTTTCGCGACGACGTGCCCTTCCGCCAGGTTTACATTCACGCCCTGGTGCGCGACTCCGAGGGGCAGAAAATGAGCAAGTCCAAGGGCAATGTGATCGACCCCCTGGTGATGGTCGACAAGTACGGCACCGACGCCCTGCGCTTGACGCTTACGGCCATGGCGGCCATGGGCCGGGACATCAAGCTCTCCGAGGATCGCATCCAGGGCTACCGTTTTTTTGTGAACAAGCTTTGGAACGCAGCCCGCTTCGCTCTGATCAACCTGCCCGAGACCGCGCCCGGGCCCGTGCCCGCTCCGGCCGAACTGGATTTGCGTCACCGTTGGGTTCTGCATCGCCTGGAAGAACTCAAATGCTCCACGGCCAGGGCCATCGCCGAATTCCGCTTCAACGACGCGGCCCAGGATCTGTATCAATTCATCTGGCATGAATTCTGCGACTGGTATTTGGAAATGATCAAGCCGGATCTATACGGGGAAGACGTCCAGGCCAAACACACGGCCCAGAATTGCCTGCACGCGGCCCTTTCCGAGGTGCTGATCCTGCTGCATCCGATCATGCCCTTCGTCACCCAGGAAATTTGGGACAGCCTGCCAGGCCTGGCCCAAAACAACCTGGCCGAGGCTTTGGCCCCTCCGTCCAGACCGGAGTATCTGGATCAGGAAGCTTCGCGGGAGATGTCCCTGATCCAGGATTTGGTGACCGCGGTGCGCAATATCCGCTCCGAGTTGAGCATTGGGCCGTCCCAGAAGCTGAACGTGCTGGTTCGAAGCAAGGAGAATGCCCGGCGTGACATTGTGGCCGCAAATCAGGAAACCATCCAGTACCTTGCGCGGCTGGAAAAAATAGGGCTCACGCCGGATGCCCAACCGCCCAAGGCCTCGGCCAGCGCCGTGGTCCAGGGGCTGGAAATCTTCGTACCCTTGGCCGGAGCCGTGGACTTCAAGGCCGAACTGGACCGCCTGGCCAAGGAACTTTCCAAGACCGCCAAGGAGTTGGACATCGTCAACCGCAAGGTGGCCAACGATGATTTCAAGGCCAAGGCTCCGGCCGAGGTGGTGGAAAAAGAGCGGGCCAAGGCCCGGAACCTTTCGGAAAAGCAGTCCAAGCTGCTGGCCTTGCGCGAAAGGCTGCAGGGATTGATGGAGTAAGGACAACGGGTATTGCTCAAGCGATCTGAGCTGCTTTTACTCGCAGGCCCCACCGCCCTCTGCGGTCATGCAGGATCCATGGGGCCACTCCTTGATCGTGACCAGGCGAGGACGCCAAAGGCCGATGGAGCACGAAACAAATGCCTGAGGCGACCCCCTGGTCCACACAACGGATAACGTGACATCCCGGTGAAGCATGCCTTTTCTCGGCGCGCACATGCCCACGGCCGGCGGGCTGCACATGGCCTTTGCACGCATCGCCCAGATCCGAGGCGAGGTCCTGCAGCTGTTCACCCGCAATCAGCGCCAATGGACCGCACCGGATGTCTCGGAGGACGAAGCCGCGGCCTTTGCCGCAGCCTGGACAAATTGGGGTCTTCCTTACGTGTTTTCCCACGCCTCCTACCTGATCAACCTGGCTTCGCCGGATGAGGCTTTGCGGCGAAAATCCCACGATGCCCTGAGCCGGGAATTTCTGCGCTGCGCCCGGCTGGGCATCCGCTGGGTGGTGCTTCATCCAGGCGCGCATAAAAACGCGGGTCTTGAAGCCGGCATTGCCCGCGTTGCCGCGGGTCTGGATCAGGCCTTTGCCAAGGCCGGGGCCAAGGCAAACACCGTGGGTTTGCTCCTGGAGAACACCGCGGGGTCGGGCACGTCCCTGGGCGCGGACCCGGAAGAACTGGGAGCGATCATGGCCGCTTCAGGCCACGCGGATCGGCTGGGCGTGTGCTGGGACACGTGTCATGGCTTTGCCGCGGGCCATGATTTGCGCGATCAGCGCGGCCTGGATAGAATTTTGACCCGGCTGGACCGGGCCGTCGGCCTGAAAAACCTGCGGCTTTTGCATCTCAACGACAGCAAGACGGGCCTGGGCAGCCGCAGGGACCGGCACGAACATATCGGCCAGGGCCAGATCGGGCTGGCGGGCTTTACCACCGTGCTCAACGACCTGCGTCTGGCCGATATGCCCATGGTCCTGGAAACGCCCAAGGGCAAGGATCTGGCCGAGGATGTTCACAATCTTCAGGTCTTGCGAGGGTTGATGGCAAAACCTCATCTTTATTAACCATCTGGTGGATCAAACACTCCCAACGGTTTTGGAAAATCAATTGGATCCACTGACATGTTATTTTCTTGCGAGAATTGATCAAGAATGCGAAAATTGCCATCGGCAATAATCAAAGATTGAGCAACGCCACTTATCCATCACATATCAGGAGCACACATGCCTAAAGTCTATCTGCTCGGCGCGGGGCCGGGCGATCCGGAACTGATCACCCTCAAGGCCAAGCGGCTGCTGGAAACCGCGGACACCGTGGTCTACGACTACCTGGCCAATTCACGGTTTTTGACCTGGTGCCGGCCGGACGCGGAAATTTACTATGTCGGCAAAAAGGGCGGCGACCACACCCTGCCCCAGGACAAGATCAACGCCCTGCTGGTGGAGCGGGCCAAGGCCGGCAAGACCGTGGCCCGTCTCAAGGGCGGGGATCCGTATGTTTTCGGCCGGGGCGCGGAAGAGGCCGAGGAATTGCTGGAACACGGCATTGACTTCGAGGTCGTGCCCGGCGTGACTTCGGCCGTGGCCGCTCCGGCCTACGCCGGCATCCCCCTGACCCACCGCCGCTTCGCCTCGTCCGTGTCCTTCATCACCGGCCACGAGGACCCGACCAAGCCCGAAAGCGTCCACGACTGGGAGGCCCTGGCCCGAAGCGCCAGCACCCTGGTCTTTTTCATGGGCGTAAAGAATCTGCCGGATATCACCGCCAATCTGATCGCGGCCGGACGGTCCGCGCACACCCCGGCGGCCCTGGTCCGCTGGGGCACCACCTGCCGCCAGCGTTCCTTGATTTCCACGCTGGCCGCCATTGCCCAGGACGCCCAAAAACAGGGTTTTGCCCCGCCGTCTTTGCTGGTGGTGGGCGAAGTGGTTTCCCTGCACGACAAGCTGAACTGGTTTGAGCAGCGGCCGCTGCTGGGCCGGGGCGTGGTGGTCACCCGGTCCCGGGAGCAGGCCAGCGACGTGGTGACCGCGCTGGAGAATCTCGGCGCCTGCTGCCATGAATTCCCGACCATTGCCGTCACGCCCATGGACGATCCCGCGCCCATTCAGGATGCGGCTGCGCAGCTCGGCAGCTACGACTGGGTGGTGTTCACCTCGGTCAACGGAGTGCGCATGTTCTGGGATGTGCTCGATACGCAAGGGCTGGACGCCCGCGCCTTTGCCGGGACCCAGGTGGCGGCCATCGGACCGGCCACGGCCCAGGGCTTGGCCGAGCGCGGCGTCAAGGCTGATTTTGTCCCGGCCAAATACGTGGCCGAAGACATTGTCCAAGGCCTGCTGAGCAGAGGCGTGGCCGGAAAACGGGTGCTCATCCCCAGGGCCGAACAGGCCCGGGAAGTCCTGCCCGAAGAGCTGCTCCGGGCCGGGGCCCGGGTGGAGGTGCTGCCCGTGTACCGCACCCTGCCCGTGACCACAGGGGCCGAGGAACTCATGACCGCCCTGGACAAGGGCGAGGTGCATTACATCACCTTCACCAGTTCTTCGACAGTGACCAACTTTTTCACGGCCATTGCACCGGAAGTGATCCAGCGCCACCGGGAAGGGCTGCGCCTGGCCTGCATCGGCCCGGTCACCGCGAGGACACTGAAGGCCCACGGTTTCACCAGCGACATCCAGCCCGAGGACTACACCATCCCGGCCCTGGTCCAGGCCGTGGTCCAGGACGCCCAGGACCAGAAAGGCGGCCGGCCGTGACCTTGTCCGTCGGCGTGCTCGTCTCCGGCGGCGGGTCCAACCTGCAGGCCCTGATCGACCGAATAGAATCAGGCATCCTGGATGCGCGCATCAGCACCGTTATTTCCAACGTCCCCGGCGTCAAGGGGCTGGAACGGGCCGCCAAGCACGGCATTCCCTCCCAGGTATTGCCCCACCACGACTATCCCAACCGGCGAGCCTACGACCAGGCCCTTGTCCGCAGCCTGGAACAGGCCGACGTCGAGGCCGTGATCCTGGCCGGGTTCATGCGCGTGGTCGGGCCGGACCTGCTGGCCGCCTTTCCCCGGCGGGTGCTGAACATCCATCCGGCCCTGCTGCCCGCCTTTCCCGGACTGCACGCCCAAAAGCAGGCGGCGGCCCACGGCGTGCGCCTGGCCGGGTGCACCGTGCACTTCGTGGACGAACAGGTGGACCACGGTCCGATCATCATCCAGGCCGCGGTCCCGGCCCAGTCCGGGGACGACGTGGACAGCCTGGGGGCGCGCATTTTGGCCCTGGAGCACCGCATCTATCCCCAGGCCGTGCAATGGCTGGCCCAGGGCCGTCTGAAGATCCAGGGCAGACAGGTTGTGTTGCTTCCGGCCCGGGTTTTGCGAGCCGACCCGTCCGGCCTGCCGCCGTGCCTGATCCATCCCATGCTGGAATATGGATTCTGAGGCGCATGGGTTGATACTGCAAGCATCAAAGGTCAGGATAACGGCTGGGCAAACATTGTCTGTTGAGCCTCGCCGCCTGTTTGACCGAGCCTGAGATCGTTCGCCGAACCATTGCCTGACGCAAAAACTACGGCTGCTTGTTATCATCGCGCAATGGTTCGGCGGCTACGAGATCGGCAAGGGAGTTCCGCCGAGGCTCAACAGACAATGTTTGCCCAGCCGGATAGATGCTCAGGGGGTCCCATGCGTTTTCTTCCTTTTCTTGGAGTCCGTGGTTCGCCAAGCCCATATTAAGGAGTTTGCAATGAATTTTCGCTTCACATTGACCCAGGCTGAAAAAGACTCTCTGCACGAACTGGTCCGGCTGAGCATTCGCAGCCGATTCGAACCTGACGTGCGTCTGCCAACGGCTGTGTCCGAAAAACTGGAGCAGCCCTTCGGGGCCTTTGTCACCCTGAAAAAACACGGGCATCTCAGGGGCTGCATCGGCCATGTCGTCGGCGACAAACCCTTGCGCGAGACCATTGCCGAGATGGCCCGGGCCGCGGCGTTCAACGATCCGCGGTTCCCGCCTCTGGCCGTGGACGAACTGGCCGGCCTGGACGTGGAAATCTCCATTCTCAGTCCTTTGACGCCTTGCGCGCCGGGCGATGTCGAGCCCGGCCGCCACGGCCTGCTCATCCGCCGGGGCATTCACTCCGGTCTGCTTCTGCCCCAGGTAGCCAGGGAATACGGCTGGGACCGGAACACCTTTCTGGCCCAGACCTGCCGCAAGGCCGGCCTGCACCCAACGGCTTGGCAGGAGCAGGGCACGGACATTTTCTGCTTTGAAGCCGAGGTCTTCTGACATTTGAGATTCATCCGGGTGTTTTTGAATTGGCGCACAACTACTCACCACATTTGATTAACACTACAGCGACATTTTCTGGTCAAATTTGTCATTGCGAGGTATTGCATGGGGGCTGCGTTTACATGTTTTTCAAGCGTTGCACTGTCTGACCGAGCTTGCCTGCGTTGGTCAGAACCGATGCCGGACATTCTGCAAAACGATTTGCCCTTTTCAGCGCATCGGTTTTGACCAACGCAGGCAGCGAAGAAGTTTGCAACGCAAGAAAAACATGTAAACGAGGCCTGCTTCCGTGAACATTTTCTAAAGTGTCGCTGTATTGTTAATGGCTGGGTTGCCGTGTTTTGGCTTTGTCGCTTGTCTGACTGAACCTGGCATCGTTCGTCGAACCATTGCCAAACGCAGACGGCACACACTTTCGTTCCCTGACTGCAATGGTTCGACGGTACGAGGCCAAAGAAGGAGTTGCGACGGAGTCAAAACACGGCAACCCAGCCATGCTCCGTGGGCACTTTTGTGTTTTGCTGAATAGATACGAATTGACAAGTCTTGACTTCAAAAAGTAGGAACTTCTGGAGCAATGTGTTGGACTGAAAAAACATGGCCTTGACACCCGTGCTCCAAGTCCATGAAACGCAACATTTTTTGATGACTCCCTCAAAATCCTGCATATCGCGAAACAACTCGTCCTGTTGTGTCTTGTTTTTGGCCTTGCTGGGCCTGCTGTTTTCAACAGGGTGCGCACCGAGACACGCTCCCCCGCGGCCCGCGGCCCCGGGCAGCCTGGCCCACTCCGTGGTCCAAACCGCGCGTTCCCAGGTCGGTATTCCCTATAAACGAGCAGGCATCTCCCCGCACACTGGATTTGATTGCTCCGGCCTCGTGAACTGGGTTTACGCCCAACATGGGTTTTCTTTGCCCAGGACCAGCGCCGGGATTTTCGGCCAAGGCATGACCGTGCCCGTGCAAGACTTGCGTGCCGGTGATCTGGTATTCTTTCGCATCGGCAAGCAAAACAGGATCCATGTGGGCATTGCCACGGGCCAGGGCACGTTCATTCACAGCCCCAAACCCGGCCAACGAGTCCGGGAGGAAAATCTCTTTGCCGCCTACTGGGCGCAACGCAAAATCGGAGTACGCAGGGTCCTCTGACAGGCGTCTTTCGTTATTTGTCACCCGTCTTCGGTTTTTCGCCTCTGGACCGCCCATCCCACTTGGCGGCACACGCCCATGAGCACGTTGAACTCCTCGCGGCGCAGGTCCATGCGTTGCACCAGGCGACGCACCCGTAACATCCAATAATCCGGATTGTCGTCCTTGATGAAGTCAATGGCGGTCAGGGTCTGTTTGAGCAAGTCGAACAGGACTTCCTGTTCGGCATGGGTCACATGGCGTGAAGTCGGCGCCGTGCCTGCCCCCGACGCCTTCGAAGCGGCCAGAAGACACTCGTACAAGAGGATGAGTACGGCCTGGGCCAGATTCAAGGACACCCCCATCCGGGCCGTGGGGATGTGGACCAAATGACTGCAGGTCTCAATCTGGGCATTGCCCAGCCCCCGGTCCTCAGGGCCGAACAACAGGGCCACGTCATGGCCGTCGTGCATCTGCCGCGCGATATTTGCCGCTGCCTGGGCCGGACTGAGCAGATGCCTGCGCCACCCGCCGAGGCGGGCCGTGGTTCCGTAGACCTGGGTGAAGCCGCTCAAGGCCCGGGGCAGGTCAGGAACATGGATCGCCTGCTTCAGCAGGTGCGCGGCATGAACCGTGGCCAGGGGCAGCGCCTGCTTCTGGTCAAAGTCGCGCGGGTCCACCAGGATGATCCGCTCGCAGCCCGTGTTCAGGCAGGCCCGGGCCACGGCGCCGACATTCTCGGCATATTTGGGCCTGTACAGAACCACGGCAAGATGTTGGCCGAGCAAGGAAGCGGCAAGATCCATCGGGGGCATAAGGACTTTAACCCAGGCGGCTGCGCCGTGTTTTTAAAGCGTTGTCGCGCTGTTTGACCGAGCCAGGCTCCGGATCAGGCCGCATGGCCGTGAAGAGGCGGCAAAGTTTTACACATTGAACCGGAACTCGATAATGTCGCCGTCTTTGACAATGTAATCCTTGCCCTCCAGACGCAGGAGCCCCCGTTCCTTGGCCGTCTTGAAGGTCCTGCAGGCCAGGAAGTCCTCCCAGCCAAGCACCTCGGCCCGGATGAACCCGCGCTGGATGTCCGAATGGATCACCCCGGCGGCCTCCACCGCTGGCAGCCCCCTGCGCAGGGGCCAAGCCCGGACTTCCTTGTCCCCGGCGGTCAGAAACGTGATCAGCCCCAGCAGGGCGTAAACCCCGCCGACCACCCGATCCAGGGCCGAATGCTCCACCCCCAGGTCGCTCATGAAGGCTTGCCGTTCTTCCAGGTCCTGGATCTCGGAGAGTTCCCGCTCCAGTCTGGCGGAGACGGCCAAATGGACCACGCCCTCTCCGGCCTCGGGCATGATGAACCCGCCCAGCGCGTCTTCGCCCACGTTCCAGGCCCAGAGCACGGGCTTGGCCGAGAGGAAGCGAAAGCCTTTCAGTTTCGGCTGGGAGGAAAGTTCCGGGCTTTCCCGCAATGGACGTTCTTTATCCAGATGTTCCCGGGCTTGCAGCAGGGCGTTTTCCTCTTCAACGTCATGCAGGTGCTTGGCCTTTTTCCTGTCCTGGGCGATGCGCTCCAGACGCTTCTCCACCACCGCCAGATCCGCGATGATGAAGTCCGCTTCCAGGGCCTGCAACTGCTCCCGCGGATCTGCCGCGCCGGAAAAACCGTCCAGCACGGCCAGCAGGCAATCATACGGCCGCACCTCGTTGAGCACCCGGTCCCCCAGGCCGCCGCCCTTGGCACCGGCAGCGCCGGGCAGGTCCAAAAACTCGATCTCCGTGAAGGTGATCTTGGGCGGATGATACAGATCCGCCAGGGGCTGCAGGCGCGGTTCCGGCACCTTGACCATGGCCCGTCCCGCATGCAGGGCCGCGGGTCCGGCCAAGGCCGCGAACAACTCGCTTTTGCCCGCGCCGGCAAAGCCGATCAATGCTGTTTTCATGGGTCACTCCGTGATGATATTTGGTGCAGATGCGGATAGGGGCATCCCGGCGCGTTGTCAAAACCCCTTGCCCCCTGCGCGGCCTTGGGATAGTGCCTTGTCCGCAAGCCAAGGAGGGAAAAGCGTATGCAGGATGCACGAGGACTGTACTATCATCCCTTGCCCGCCAACAAAAAGGAACGAATGTACGTCCGGGAGCGGGCCGGGCAGGTGGAATTCCGGCTCTGGAACCAGGAAAACCCCCAGGTTTGGGACAAACACGAGTGGCTGACCTTTGACGTGATTCAGCAAGCTGCGGCCCAGTACAAAGGGCAAGGGGATTCGCCCCTGGCCTTGTACGATTTGGACGTGGCCCTGGCCCTGATCCGGGAAGAACGGCTCAAGAAAGCTCAGGCCGTGAACACGCCATCCTCGTAGATCACCTTATGGGACCCGTCGGCCAGCCTGGCCGTGACCTTTTTTTGTTCCGTGTTCACCAGGTCCCAGTGCTGGGTTGACTCGTTGAACCCCAGTTCATGGCGGCGCAAGTGCGTGAAATCCGCCGGTTCTCCGGAAAAGGCATCCGGATGGCTGGCTCCCAGGGCAATATGGCAATTGCCGGCCTGCCCCCCGATATTCTCGTCATACAAGGTGGCGGCCATGAATGCGTTGATCCGGGAGTGCTCTTTGCTGGTCATGGAAAATTCTCCAACCCTCCATGCTCCCTCCTCCAGGGCCATGAACCGGCGCATCCGATCCACGCCGGAGCCGGACTGCACATGGACCACCCGGCCCTGCTGAAAAGTTAAACGAACGTCCTCCACCCGAACCCCGCCCATGTACAAGGGCTGATCGGCCTTGTAGACGCCTTCCGTGCGGCGGCTGTCCGGCGAGGTGTAAATCTCAAAACTGGGCATGTTCCTTCCGGTCAATCCCAGCCATTTTCGCTGCTCACCCAAAGGCACCGTCAGATCCACGTTTTCGGACTGAACATGCAGTTCACTGACCCCAAGCCCGTTGAGCCAATCAATGATCGCGTGCTGCTCGCGCCAAAACCTTTTCCATTCCCGCACCGGATCAGCGCTGCCCAGCAGACAGGCCTTGCGAATCTGCGCGGCATAGGCGGACAGCGGCATACCGGCCGCATCAGCCAATGATTGCGTGGGATACACGGCCATGGTCCGCCCAAGGGCGTGCCGCAGTTCCCGGAAAAAGAGCATCTCCTGAAGTTGGGCCCGGGCGTTTTCCCGTCTGGCCTGGAGTTCAGGATCAACGCTCTCAAGATACGTCAAGGATTCCGGGGCCAAAAGTCGGATCAATCCGTTCACGCCGCCCATGCGCTCGCGTTCTCCCGGGGCCACAATGTTCAGGCGCTTGTTGTTCGCCAGGGTGAGATAACTGTATTCCATCAGACTGCCGGCGCGTTGGTGCTGCAGGGGAACCAGGCCTCTTTCCAAAATCCGTACGTACAGCACTTCGGCCAATTCCCGGGCCGGTTGGTCGTATTCTATGAGGACCGTCTCACTGCCCCGGAAGGGCTTTCCCCTGGAAATCTCCGCGGCCCACAACAGGACATCGGCATAGCGTTCAAGCTCTTCTTGCGTGAATAACGCCGAAGCGTTTTCGTCGGTATTGTTCATCACCTGGCAAAGCCTCCTCGTCTCTTCTGCCTTCAAAATCGCACCCTTGCACCGTTCCGGAGCACATGGCCAAACCCATGCCTGAGCCGGGACCATGAAGGATTGCCCCTGTTTCGCGATGGGAGTAGACTCCATAATGTAACATGGAGTCCAGGGGGGCAATGTCAAGACCGCCTATCAAAAGGAGAAAAACCATGAAAACACGGCCCACATGGAAGATCCATCCCATTGTCCTTGGCACCAAGGTGTTCGACCAGGGCATGATGACTTACCAGCACGCCTATGGCCATCCCTACACCATCCCCATCTATGCCTGGTACCTGGAAGCCCTGGGTTTGGAAACCGCGCCCACGGTCCTGGTGGACACGGGAGAAATGAGTCCGGTGCGCTCCGAAGACCGGGAAAAAGCCATCGGCGGGAAAATCTACACCTTTCAAGAGGGCCTGGCCCGCTTTGATTTGAAACCCGAGGACATCGACATGGTCATCCACACCCATTTGCACAACGACCATTGCGAAAACGACGCCGCCTGCGTGAACGCTTTTTTTTACGTCCATGCCAAGGAACTGGAGCGGATCCACGACCCCCACCCCCTGGATTACCGCTACAACGAGGAATTCATCGAGGATGTGGAACAAGCCGGAAAGATCAAGGTGGTCACCGAAGACCAGGAAATCCTGCCGGGCCTTTTTGTGGTCCATACTCCGGCCCACACCGACGGGGGACTGACCGTGCTCGTGGACACCGAGGCCGGGCGCGCGGCCATCACCGGATTCTGCGTGATCGAGGAAAACCTGTTTCCCCCCAAGAGCGTCACGGCCATGGAAATGGAGGTCATCCCGCCGGGAACCAACATCAACCCGTATCTGGCCTACGATCAGCTCCTTCGGGTCAAGGCCATGGCCGACATCCTCTTGCCCTTGCACGAGCCCAAATACGCTTCCATGGAGACGGTTGCGTAAAAGAAATTGCCCGCCGATCGCCTTTGACGCCTCATCCGACTGATTTTGCGCTCTTTATTGGTGTGACACAAAATATCCGTTGCCTGACCGCGGAACAAGCTTATGCCCATTCCCATTCATTCCGCCCGGTTGCGCCGGCTTTCCCCGGGAGAACCAACCACAGGTCCAGTGGTCTACTGGATGAGCCGGGACCAGCGGGTATCCGACAACTGGGCGTTGCTGGCCGCCGCCAGGCAGGCCCTGGAAACGAAGGCGTCCCTGGTCGTGGTCTTCTGCCTCGCTCCAAACTTTCTCGGCGCGACCATCCGCCAATACGGGTTCATGCTCAAGGGACTGGTTCAGGTGGAAGCGCGGTTGCGGCAACGCACCATCCCCTTTTGCCTGCGTCTGGGCGAGGTGGTTCCAAGTCTGGCTGCCTTTGTGCGCGAGATCAACGCCTCCCTGCTGGTTACTGACTTTGATCCGCTGCGCATTAAGCGGCGCTGGAAAGATCAGGTCATCGACGCCGTGTCCATTCCCGTGCTTGAGGCGGACGCCCACAACATTGTGCCGTGCTGGGAGGCCTCGTCCAAGCAGGAATACGCAGCCCGGACCATTCGGCCGAAAATCCATCGCCGGCTGGATGAATTCCTGACAAATTTCCCGGAGCTGCCCGCGTTTGCCCGGGCATTGGCCCTTCCGCCCGTGGACTGGGACGCTGCCCGGCAAAGCCTGCGCATCGACCACGGCGTGACCGAAGTGGACTGGCTTGAGCCGGGCGAGAACGGGGCGCGCGACCTGCTCACCAGGTTTATCGCCCAACGCCTGGAGCACTATGGCCAGCGTAATGATCCCAATGCCCCCGTCCTGTCCGAGCTTTCACCCTATCTGCACTTCGGCCAGATTTCAGCCCAGCGCGTGGCGCTCGCGGTGATGGCCTCCAACGCCGCGGCCGAATCCCGAAAGGCTTTCCTGGAGGAATTGATCGTGCGCCGGGAGCTGGCGGACAATTTCTGCTGGTTCAATCAGGCCTATGACACGGTGGAGGGATTCCCGGACTGGGCCCGCAAAACCCTGGACAAACACCGCCGGGATCCCAGGGCATACGTCTACGACCTGGACGACCTGGAAGCCGCGGCGACCCATGACCCGCTCTGGAACGCGGCCCAGATGGAAATGGTCGCCGCCGGCAAGATGCACGGGTACATGCGCATGTACTGGGCCAAGAAAATCCTGGAATGGAGCGCCTCGCCCGAGGAGGCCATGGCCGCGGCCATCTTGCTCAACGACAAGTACGAACTGGACGGCCGGGATCCCAACGGCTTCACCGGCATTGCCTGGAGCATCGGCGGGGTGCATGACCGACCCTGGTTCGAACGCCCCGTGTTCGGGCAGATCCGGTACATGAGCGCCGCGGGCTGCGCCCGCAAGTTCAATGTAAAAGAATACGTCCGCCGTTTTCAAGGATGACATGCTGATATCACACAATCCGTGAAAGCAGCATGAAATTTCTTCATTTTTCAATGAAAAGGCATGATTCGGAAAACATATTCATGAAATGAAAAAAAATGCGCTATTTCGCTGGTTTTCGGAGATTTTTTTCATTCGTTTTTTCTCGGCCAACCCTTTTTTCGTGGCGATTACAATAAATAATACCTGAATCCGTAATTTTTTCTTTGGCTGGACACCGTTGTGATGTTTTCGAGGCTTTTTCAGCCCACCTCTTCAGTTGCCAACGCACAAGAGGCTGGTAATTGGGCTAAATTGGCATGAAACG
>DSBL01000030.1 GCA_011049455.1 Desulfonatronum sp.
CGTTTCATGCCAATTTAGCCCAATTACCAGCCTCTTGTGCGTTGGCAACTGAAGAGGTGGGCTGAAAAAGCCTCGAAAACATCACAACGGTGTCCAGCCAAAGAAAAAAATACGGATTCAGGGTGTTATTATACGGAATTCAAAAAAACTCCCCTACATATTTTTTCAAAAATTAATTAGCAATTTCTTGATTTTTTTGTCAACTCAGTCCTTGTCAAAAACCATACCTTCCAAGATGTTAGAATGTCTTAGCAATTTTCCACTTGACGCCGAGATCAGCTTTATGCTTTGATCTGAAGTCAGCTTTATACAGCAGGCGTGCGCCCAACGTGCAACGTGGAGCATAAAGCCGACCTCGGAGAAAACCATGGATGCAACCGCGATCATTTTTGACGACTGGGAGAAGGTCTTGAAGGCCCGCGTTCCTCCGGATCGTTATCGATCATACCGGGAAGCCATCGTCAAATTTCGATACTGGCTCCTGGAAACCGGGAAATCACCAGATGCTGAAACCTTCAAGCAACACCTGATGTGGAAACAATCTTATCTTGCCCCTGATCTCTTTGCGATCCGGCAAGATGCGTTGCGCTGGTATTATCTGGAAGGGCGCAAGCGCATGACTCAGGCGAGGACGTCCTCGCCTGAAATAACAGCAGCCGGTGTCGATGATCATGTTTCGAGGTCAAACCATACGTCCACCAAAAAAACAAACCCGCCCCAACCGCCCATTTCAGAGAAACACCGAACAGGAACGGTTCGAAAAATCGGCGACTATCGCGTATACTCCATGAACGACGTGCCCACTGACGGAGCCAGAGATATGGGCGGACCGGTGTGGGAGCAGTCATTGGTCCGACGAATACGGGAGAAGAACCTGGCCTGGAACAGCGAGAAGACATATCGGTCATGGTGCAGGCGGTTCATGTCCTCCATCGGCGACAAGCCTCTTTCTGAGCTGGATAACCATGATGTTCGCGACTGGTTGTCCGACTTGGCCGTCAAGGAACGCGTGGCCGCGGTGACCCAGGCCCAGGCGTTGAATGCCGTGGTTTTCTTCTTTCGTGAAGTCCTGCGGCGCGATCCCGGAGACTTCGGAGATTTTTCCAGGGCGCGGCGCGGTCGAAAAATACCCGGCGTCCTGTCGCAGGGCGAATGCAAACGGCTTTTTGATGCCATGGACGGAACCTATCGCCTGATGGCGGAATTGATGTACGCGGCGGGATTGCGGTTGACCGAGTTGTTGCGGCTGCGGGTAAGGGACGTGGATTTGAAACGCCTCCAACTGTCCGTGCAGTTCGGCAAGGGGCGCAAGAGCAGGTACACGATGATTCCTCCGCAGCTTGTGAAACGGTTGCGGGCGCATCGCGAGCGGTTGCGAGTCCTGCATGAAAAAGATCGCCAAGCCGGCCTGCCGGGCGTTGAACTGCCCCAAGCGCTGGAGCGCAAGAAGCCCAGGGCCGGCGAAAAATTCACCTGGTTCTGGCCTTCGCGCAATCTGATGCGGGACCATGGCAACGGCATTATCCGTCGACATCATGTGCTGGATACGACGTTTCAGAAAGCCATCCGACTGGCCGCAAAGAGCGCGCGGCTCGACAAGCGCGTCACGCCGCACACGCTGCGCCACAGTTTTGCGACGCATCTTCTTGCCGGCGGGACCGGCATCCGCGACCTGCAAGACCTGCTGGGCCATGCGGACATCTCCACGACCCAAATCTACCTGCACACCGCGAAACAGACCGGCATGGGCGTAAAAAGCCCCTCTGAGCTGATCGCGGATCTGGAGCCCGGGCAAGCACGGAAGATGCGCCATGAAACCGAATCTACTCCCATTCCCACGTTGGAGTGAATGACCGTCACAGAGAGGTCAAGTTTGCTCTTGGCTCACAAGTATTCTTTTTTTCAGCGAATCCATCCTTCTTCGAAACGCCTTTTCCTCTTTCAGCCTGGACTGGAGCCGAAGCAAGGAAATGGTCAAGGATGCTGCTGTCCGTGCTGCAGGTCCGTATGCCAAATGTCTTTGCGACCACAGGCACCAATAAAATCAAGATGTTACAGCAAAAACTGTAACCTTTTTTTTATTGCGTAACGGATAAATAACAAATTTGGTGTGGAACTGAATTCCGCTCACCCAACAGGCAGTGGAGCGGATTCAGGCATCCGGCGGGCAAGTTGCTCATACTCCTTGATTCGACATAGATTATCCAATTAAAAACTCCATTGATCATGGTTACCAGAATAACACGATGGAATCTTCAGATGCCATTATTTCCGTGCTATCGTAATGAGAACAGCAACGTGTGGGTCTGTTGCGAGCCGGTTTCCTTGATTTGAAGGCGCAGCTGTTGTGCTGTTCCGGCTTCATTGGGAAAAAACAGGAATCCGCGGGCCAAGTCGCCGCTTTGAATGGGCTTGTTCTCCAGTTGCTTTGTGGCCAGGTCGCGAGAGATTCGTCGTCCAGGCTCACCTGAGGCGGTAGCCGCTCCGCCGCCAAGAACAGCCCCCGTTGCCGCTCCCACTGCCGCACCCTTGCCCAGGGTTTCCAGAACATTGCTTCCGGTGACGATGCCGACAGCAGCTCCGATGAGTGCACCGCCTGCTGCGCCAAGTACAGAGCCCTTCCCGGCTTCCTTGGCAATGGTGGCGAATTCGGAACTGCTCTCCACACGCTGATACGCCGTTCGACTATCCAACAGGTTCCACATGCCACCCTGGTTATCAATGAGAAACGTCTGCTCCGGGACCAGGGTCAGAGCATCCGGCCCGGCGTTGTCCACAATGACCTGGACTGGAAGCAGTCCGGCCCCGCGGATATCAAAACCAAAAGCCTGCTTGGCCTGTCCTTGATCATTGAAGGAATCTGCGGCGATCAAGGCACCGGCTACGGATTGCATGCCTGGATAGGCCGTGGGATGGCGAAAGGAAACTTCTTGGCTCTTATAGGGCGTGCAACTCAACGTGCAAGAGCAAAACAAGAGTACGATGAACGTCAGAAAATTCGATTTTTTCACAATACGCTCCTCGAAAAAAAGTTGCGCGAAAAAAGCTTATCATCAATCCGTATGCCGGACCATGGTCAACCACTAAGCATGTTTTCACTTCCCACCCCGGCCTCCTTCCAACTGGCAACATCCTGCCGTCCTCGGCTGGTCCTTCATGATGATCCAGTGCTTTTCGCGGTGGCAAAAGGGAAAAGATGATCGGCTGGACTCATTCAGGTTGAGCTTCATCTTTTTTTCATCCAGCATGCAGCGCATCGCTACGGCCAATTCCTTCAACTGATACGGCTGGCCGATGAAGCCTGCAACTTCGAATGATCCAGCATCCTTGCCCCGGCCATTGGCAGCATGACCGCTGATGATTGCCACCTTAACCGAAGAGTTGATTCGCAACAATTCCTGAAAAAATTTATACCCTCTGATGCCCGCCTGACCTGCCTCTCAAAAACTGGTCCAACCTGAACATTAAAGGTATAGGGCCGTGAAAAGGCAGCGAAGATGGGCAAAAAACAGCATACGCCGCCGCGATCCATCATGTTATCCGCCCTGGTCGAGGCCCACATGCAACGACACTTCTCGGCTGCAGCTACAGGGATAGGAATGCTGCGAACCCGGGCCGCACACGGATTAGAAAGGGCAACAGCGTTCAAACTCAAACAGATCTCCACGTATTAAAACGGACTTTCCTTGCGTTTTGTTTTTTTGTATTTTCAGCATTATCCTAGAAAAAAGCAATCAACGAAAAACGATCTGATGATGTTCTCACATCGCCAATCTTTGGCGATTAGGAGGGAATCCCCGTAAAACGCGCCTGCGACGGCGGGAACTTCTCCCTGGCATTGATCTGAATCACGAGCGGAAGGAGACGTCTGGCCTTGATCGTCGACGATCCGCAAGCATCGGATCCTGCCGATCCAACAATGAGCCAGGGACACTGGATCGTGGACAACCTGCCGATTGCGCGAGGTTCCCTGCCGGAGGGCGTGACAACTGAAGACTAACCGCGAAAAACTGTATGACGACACTCAAACAGTTTAAGTGCACGTTCAATTTCCCGCATTGACACCATGGAGCCGTAGATGCCTCACAACCCCTCTCTCCAGAAAGATCCAATGGAGAAAGATCATCAAGAGTTGAGCGACATCCTGATGAACGCCCCCATCGGGATCTTCAAGACCTCGCCGCAAGGACGTTTCCTCTCGGCCAACATCGTCTGCGCTCAATACCTCGGCTATTCCACCCCCCAAGAATTGACGGACTCCGTCACGGACATTGCCGCGCAAATATACGCGGATCACTCGGACAGGGAGAGGGTCCTCGGTCTTTTGACGCAAAATGAGGAAGTGGTGAATTATGAATGCCGGTTTCTTCGCCGCGATGGTTCTGATTTTTGGGTCAACATAACCCTGCGGGCAATCCGGGCAAGCAACGGGAAAATCGCTCATTATCAGGGATTCGCCGTTGACATCACGAAGCGGAAGCAGGCCGAAGAGGCCCTGCTTCATTCGGAAAAATATTACCGCGCGGTATTCGAGATCTCTGGCGCCGCCCAGATAATCATCGAGGACGACACCACCATTTCCCTGGCCAATTCAAGGTTCGAGGAACTCACGGGATATTCGCGGAAGGAGATCGAGGGACAAAAATCATGGACCGAGTTCATTCATCCGGATGACGTTTTGTTCATGAAGAAAAATCATCAGCTGCGTCGATATGAACCGGGCAATGCGCCGCGCAAGTACGAGTTTCGCCTGATAGATCGCCATGGCGAAATGCATGACATTTTTCTATGCGTTGATCTCATCCCCGGCACCACGCAAAGCGTGGCATCCTGTATTGACATAAGCGATAGGAAGCAGGCCGAGAAGGAGCGGGAGAGGCTCCAGCTCCAATTGCTTCATGCCCAGAAAATGGAATCCATCGGGAGGTTGGCCGGGGGTGTGGCCCACGACTTCAACAACCTTCTTCAGGCCATGAGCGGCAATGTTCAGTTGCTCCTCATGGGCAAAGAGAATGACCATCCGGACGCCCCACGCCTGAAAACCATCGCCAAATCCATTGACCGCTCTGCCCATTTGGTCCGGCAACTGCTGATCTTCAGCCGTAAGTCCGAAGCACAGAGGCAACGTGTGGATCTGAATCGCGAGGTGCAGGAAGCTGCCAAAATCCTGGAACGAACCATCCCCAGAATGATCCGGATTGAACTGCAGCTTGAAAAGCGGCTGCTGCCCGTTCACGCCGACCCGGCGCAAGTCGAACTGCTTCTGCTGAACCTGGGCAACAACGCGGCCCATGCCATGTCAAACGGAGGACAACTGGTTATACAAACGAAAAACGTGGTGCTGGATGAAAATTATGCACACGCGCATGCAGGGACGAAACCGGGCCGTTATGTACTGATGTCCGTCGAGGATACAGGCTGCGGTATGGACAGCAACACCCTTGAACATATCTTCGATCCCTTTTTCACCACCAAGGAAGTGGGCACGGGCACGGGACTGGGGCTGGCATCGGTTTACGGCATCGTCAACTCCCACGACGGGATCATCCTCTGCTTGAGCGAACAGGGCCGGGGGACCACATTTCAAATCTTCTGGCCGGTCATGCCCGGACCAGTTGAAGCGAAACACGCACCGCCCATGAACACGGTAATGCGCAAAGGAACGGAATCCATACTGGTCGCGGACGACGAAGAGGTCATCCGGGAGGTGACCCGGGAGGTTCTGGAAAACTCGGGCTACACCGTGATCACCGCGGCCAGCGGTGAAGAGGCTTTGTCCCTGTTCGCCGAAAAGGGCCGCCTCGTGGACATGGTCATTCTGGACCTGAGCATGCCCGGAATGGGCGGTCGCCAGTGCCTTGAGGAATTGATGAGGATCAACCCCGCTGCCCGGGTGCTCATCTCCAGCGGATACTCGCCCGACGGGCCGGCACAAAAAATCTCCAAGGTCGCGACAGGATTCATCAGCAAACCCTATCAGCTCGCCGAGTTGCTGGCCAAGGTGCGCCAAGTGCTGGATGATACGCAGGATACAACCGCGGAACGTGTCCCTTCCCCATGACAATAGACAATAGGGCTGCGCAGATCCCGGCCCTGACAACATCTCTCTTTCCGACCAAGGTGGCATGGCAGCCTCTTTACCAGAAGAGATATTCAGGATAGTTGGATATCAGGTAAAGTGGGCCAGTAATCCTTGTTTCGCGTCACCCGTGTCTCGCGTCAATGGGAAGCCCAAATGAAGGACCTCCAGGAAAACAAAGCCACCTCAAAACTGATCCAGCCCTTGGCCCAGCAATCAATCCAGGAAAACGGCAAGAACCTGACAATGCGCATGGGAGAACGGCTGCACCTGGAAATCCAGAACACGGGAGAACGGCTGTGGGGTGAGCTTGCGGGATGCAAACAAGGTGCGTTTCTTCTGGTGTGGCTGCCCGCATTGGCACGTTACCGTCAATCCCTGGTGGTCGGCTGTACGGTTACGGTCCGGGGGGTAAACTGCGATTTTCAGCTCTGCGGATTCCGAACCTCGATTTCCAAGGTGCTCTATAGCCCGCATCCCCTCATTTTTCTCCACTTCCCCGAAATGTTTGAAAAACTCCATCTGCGGCGCCACGACCGCGTGGAATGCTTTCTTCCCGCCTTTGTACTGATGGAAGGCCAGGAATACGCAGCAATCATCGTCAATCTTTCCAAAGGCGGGGCCAGGATAGTCCTGGACCCCTTGCAACAGCCCCTCCATTTGGATCAATTTGAAAACCAGGAAGCCTTTTTGATGTTCAAGACCGTGGAAAACGGTCGGGAAATCTGCGCAAAAACTCATGTTCGCAGCGTCTGCAGCCATGAGGGCCGCCTCACCTTGGGGACGGAATTTCTCGATCTGATCGGTAATTCAGAAACGATCATTGACGAATATGTGGCCAACATCAGGGAATACTCCGCAATAAAATAACACCTGGAACACGGAGTCAAGCGTTGCTGGTGCCGACCAAAAGCATTTATCTCCCGATTTTCGTGGGTCGACAGACAATTTATGATGCCGGCCTGAACGTCTGGGGATATGAACTCCTCTTCAGGTCGGGAGGTCAAGAGCAGTTCGCCCAGTTCAAAAATGCCGAACAGGCCACGGCCGCGGTGATCATCGAAGGATTTTCCATTGCAACCGCTTCCCTGCCAAGAGGCAGAAAAATCTTCATCAATTATCCCCAGGAACTGCTCCTCAAGGAGGCGCCCGTGGCTTTGCCCAGGGACGACTGCGTGATTGAGGTTCTGGAAACGATTGATCCCTGTCCGGAACTCATGAACTCGCTGCGCAATCTCAAGGAATTTGGCTACATCATAGCCCTGGACGACTACGTCGGACAGCCTGAATACGCCCCGCTCCTGGAATTGGCCGATATCATCAAGGTTGAAATCCTGGGCAGGTCATGGAAAGAGATCATCAAAATCAGCCAAATGCTTCGCCAATACAACTGCCTTCTCCTGGCGGAAAAAATCGAAAACAAGGATTCCTTTGATTTGGCGATTTCCCTGGGGTTCTCCTTCTTTCAGGGCTTTTATTTTTCACGCCCCGAAATACTTTCCGGCAGAAGCATCCCCACCGCAACTGTCAACCGGCTCCGCCTGATCCATGAAATGAGCGGACATGATTTTGAAATGGGCCGGGTGGCCAAAATCATCAGCCAAGATACGGGAATGAGCTTTCGGTTGCTCAAACAGATCAATTCCGTTTCCTACTCCTTCAGGCACAAGGTCCGCTCCATCGCCCAGGCAGTGACCTTGATGGGCACCCGGGCCCTCAAGCAATGGGTCATGCTGGCGATGCTCGCGGATATTGATTCGACCGGCAGGGCGCAGGAGCTGCTGTTCAGATGCGTCCACCGCGCCCGCTTTCTGGAAATGCTGGCCTTGGAGATCAAGGATGGCAGGTATGACCCGGACTCCCTGTTTCTTTTGGGTCTTTTTTCAAATCTTGACGCCATGCTCAATCTGCCCATGGAAGAGATTACCAAACACCTGCCCCTGGAAAAGGATCTCAATGCCGCCCTGCTTGGCGAAAAAAACAATTTGCGCCAATGGATCGAACTGAGCGCCGCAGTGGAAAACGGCGACTGGAACAGCCTGGATTCACTCTTGCATCTTTTACACCTCGACGAGCAGAACACCGCTGTCAAGCATATCCAAGCTGCTGACTGGGCCGTCAGAATGCTCGATATCCCAGATGCAGGCGAACCGCGCAAATCATAGGGCATCCAGGGCCCCTTTCCCTGGCATTGGCCCTGCACCGGCAAGATTTTAGGCCAGTTGTTGAATTTCTCCAGCCTTGCCTCATGCTTGCCGATGCCTATGAAAACCTGCCCGGGAATGCGTTCGGCATTGCTGACTGAAACTATTCCATAAACTTTTCTGAACATGCACAAGCATACCCCGGACAAAGGAGAATACGATGCACAACCCGTTGCAAAAAACCATTACCGCGATATTGCCGTCATCCCTCAAGATTGCTGGGTGTATTTTTGGAATGTTTGTTTTGTCGTTGCTCCACTCTGGTTGTGCGGGACCCGTGGGCCAGGGCAACCTGGCTTTGATCCGGGGAGATTACCAGGGGGCGGAGGCAATTTTTCTGCAAGTTCTGCAGGATAATCCGGAGAACGTGACCGCCAGAAGGCGGCTGGCCATGACGTATTTCTATATGGGCCGAGACAGCGAACCGGAAAAATTCAACCAGGCCGTGGCGCAATTCATGTTTATCAAGGAAAGACGAATCCTGCAGCCGGAAGAGCAGTTCTATTACGGGCTTTCTCTGGTCGGAAAAAACCACAGGCACGAGGGATTTGCCGTGCTCAAGACCTTGAGCCACCCGACAAAATTCCGGGTTCAGCAGTTCGTCCGCCAGCGGGCCGCCCAATTGGAAAACTATGGGGAAATGCCTCTGCGCAAGCTTATTGCTGAAATGGAAAAATCCTGGCGAGAAGGAGAAGAAGAGGACCAGCGGGAAAAAATCGATGAACGATTCAGCGACCGCGATGTCCGGGATTTACCAAACCCCTTGCGTTGATGCCGGCACAAAGAAACGGTTTTTCCGTTACGCCCTGTCCAGCCAGGAGCGCAGGGCCTGCAATTCTTTATCCCAATCGGACGAAAAACGCAGTTTCAAAAACCGCAGAAACAACTGATCAAAGAAAAACAAGGCCCGCTCCAAGAGATACATCTTCTCCAGAAACGGACCGTCCGGGTCCTGGCCTTCTTCCAGGTGAAAATCCACCTTGGGAGTCTTGAACCCGCTCAGGCTGAAATCCTCGGCCTTGACTGTCACCCGCCATTCGTGTCCGTCCTCTTCCAGCCGCAGCTTGGCCTGCTGGACCTTCTTGCCCCGGACCAAGCCCGTCCTGGCCTCATGCAATTCCGCCCCGGGACCGCTGCATACGGCGGTTTCCAGACTTTCGCCCTCGCCGCTTTGAACCATCACCCTGCCTTCAAAAGCGAGTCCAAAGGGAGCACCCTCCACCGTCTGCCACTGCCCGTTGTTCTGCTCGCTGCGAAACCACAACCACGTCAAATAGTCCTGGCCAATGATCAAATCCTTGGCCTTAAGCGGTTCCAAGATCATTGCGTGGTCTCCCTTCCCGGGGCAAACACCGCCCCTTCAAATTCGTTCAGGCGGTGACGAACACCCTCTCCCAACTGGTCCAGGGCCAAGGTGACGGGAGTTAACGGCTCCAATGCCGTTTCAAAAGTACGGGCGAATATGTCTTCGAAAAGCGTGCGGATTTTCGAATTCGTGGTGGCCAGGTAGACCCGGTTGTCGCGCGTGTTCCATGCCACGTCGAACACCGCCGGGATGGGCAGGCTGCGTGCCAAAAGGCGCTGGCGCACATGTTCACGCAGTTTTATTTTTTGATCCCTGGTTAAAAATTTTCGACCCTGTTCAGCCAGTTCTTTCTGTGTCTGCTTCAGGGCCAGCAGCCAATGCTTTTTGAACACCGCCGGCGAAATGCGCCGGGTGTCCAGCCGCAGGGAAAAGGCCAGATATGGCCCCTTTTCCGGACCGGCCGTGTGCCACTCGGCGTCCAGCAGGTCGTCAATACACACCCACCCGAAGGACCGCTCTTCCAAACCGTGATCAATGTCCACGAAAGCAAAGCTCTTCAGGCGGCGCGGCACATCCATGAGCACTTCGTCTCCAACCTCTTCCACCGCCCGATACCTGGTCAAGCCGGTGCTTGCTGAAAGAATTCCCACGACGCTTTCCCCCACGGGTTATACTTTATTGAATTACTCCATGCACCTGCCCGGAATCCTCTTCGGAAACAACGGGAGAGATCAGCAGGGCCACGCCGGAGATTTCCACCTGCACCTCGTCGCCGGCGGACATGGGGCCGATGCCCGGGGGAGTGCCGGTCAGGATCACATCTCCAGGCAACAGGGTCATCACGCTGGAAGCAAAGCTGACCAGTTCCCAGGGGCTGAAAATCATGTCCGCGCTGGCGCCCTCTTGTCGCACCTCGCCGTTGAGCCTGGTAACGATGGTCACGTCGGAAGGATCCGGCACCACGGTCTCGATCCATGGTCCCATGGGAGCAAACGTGTCAAACCCCTTGGCCCGCCCATACAGGCCGTCCTTGGCCTGCAGATCCCGGGCGGTCACATCGTTGGCGCAAGTATAGCCGAAAATATACTCCGAGGCCTGGTCCACGCTCACATGACGACAGAGTTTGCCCATAACCACGGCCAATTCTCCCTCGTAATCCACCCGGGAGGATTGCGAGGGCAGAATGATCGGTTGCCAGGCCCCGATGATCGCGGAAGGCGGCTTGAAAAAAAGTACCGGTTCCTCCGGAACAGCCTTGTTCATTTCCCGCGCATGGGCGTGATAGTTCAAACCCGCGCAAATGATTTTACTGGGCGCCACGGGCGGCATGATCGTGATCTGATCCAGGGGCAGAGGTTCGCTCAATCCGAGATCCTTGTTCAGGCACTGCACTTGATTTCCTTCCAGGCTGGCGTAAAATACGCGGCCTTCATGTCTGACACGCACAACACGCATACATGCACTCCATCTATACACTGACAATCAGCGGCAAAACAACGGGGTCCCGATCCAAAACCTTGCGAAAAAAGCTGCGCAAGGCCATACGAATCCGCTCCGCGCTTTTCTTTGGAGACAAATTGGGAGAAAATTCAAAAATATCCAGGATCAAACACTTGGAATCATCCAGCATGTGCTCGTACTGCTGCTCGAAGACAAATCCCTTGGTGATCAGTTCGGGCCCGATCAAAATATGCCCGGTTTCCTGATCCAGCACCACGTGCACAATAACCAGACCCTCCTCGGCCAGCAGCCTGCGCTCCTTGAGCACGCTAGCGCCGACATCGCCCACCCCCTTGCCGTCCACCAGGGTTGAATCCACCCGGATTCTCTCTTCAAATCGAATGCCCCGTTCGAAAAAAGTCAGCGGCTGGCCGTTGTCCAGGACAATCGCCCGTTCAGGGGCCACTCCGCACTCCCTGGCCAACTGACAATGTTTCACCAGATGTCTGTATTCTCCATGCACAGGGACAAAAAACTTGGGCTGAACCGTGGTCAACATGGTGCGCAGTTCCTCCCAATGGGCATGTCCCGATGCATGGATGCCCTGAACCTTCTCGTAAAGCACCTCGGCTCCGAGGCGGTAAAGATTGTTGATCACTCGTGAAATGGCCTTGGTGTTTCCAGGAATGATCCGCGACGACATCAGCACGAGATCGCCTTGGTGGATGCTGATCTGGCGATGCTCGCCCGAGGCGATGCGGCTCAATACCGACAAAGGCTCTCCCTGGGATCCAGTGACCAACAGCACCACTTTGTCGTCAGGCAACCCAACCATGTCCTCAAGACTGCAAGTAACGTCCGAAGAGATACGCATATAGCCGAGATTTTTAGCCAAGTTGATGTTGTTCACCAGGCTGCGTCCGTTCACCGCAACCTTGCGGCCAAAAAGCGCGGCCAAGTCGAAAATTTCTTGTATGCGCTGGATATGGCTGGAAAACAAGGTAATAATGATCCGACCTGTACATTGCTTGAAAACCCGCTCCAGCGAAGACTTGATCTCCCGCTCGGTCAAGGTGGAGCCCTCCCGCTCAATGTTCGTGGAGTCGGACAGCAATAACAGCACGCCGGGCTTGGAAAAACGGGCAAAGGCGTCCAGATCCGTGAATTGGCCGTCCATGGGCGCGGGGTCGATCTTGAAATCCCCGCTGTGCACGATCCGTCCCGCCGGAGTCTCGATGCCCAGACCATAACCGTTGATAATGGAATGGCAGACCGGGAAAAAATGAAAGGTGAACGGATTCAATGTTACCTGATCGCCGGCGCTGACCGGAACGAGGTCCACGTACTTGTTCAGATTATGCTCCTTGAGCTTGGAATCCAGCAAAGCCAAAGTGAATTCCGAGCCGTAGACGGGCACATCCAGATAAGGCAACAGCCACGGCAGTGCGCCGATATGGTCTTCGTGGCCGTGGGTCAGGATAATTCCCTTGATCTTGTTTTTTTGCGCCAGCAGGGTATCGAAACGCGGTATGAGCACGTCCACGCCATAGTGAAAATCGCTGGGAAACATCAGTCCGCAGTCGATGATCACGATGCTCCCGGCGGATTCGAGCACCATGCAGTTCATGCCGATTTCGCCCAGACCCCCTAGAGGTGTGAGGGTAATCGACGTATCTTGTTCAACCATAGCCTGGTCTCCTTGAAATGTTCATGCATCAATGTCCACATATTTTGTTTCAGCTTCTCACGCTCCGTGAGCGTATATGAATCTTTGGTTTTCACTGCGGGAAAGAATTTTACCACCACATGATTGGGAAAAATTCGCAGCGTATTTCTGGGAAGAACATCGCTGGTCCCGGCGATGAGCACCGGAACAATAGGCCTTTCGCTTTTAATGGCCAGGATCATGCCTCCGATCTTGAATTCCCCAAGGTTTTCATGCCTGGTTCCCTCTGGAAAGATCAAAATGGATGCATGGGACGACTTTTCGATGGCTTCATGAATGCTTTTCATGCCGCGCCGGGGATTCGACCTGTTAATGCCGATGTATCCGATACGGGACATGGCTTGTCCGAAAAAGGGTATCCGGAAAAGGCTCTCCTTGGCCACAAAACGAAACTGATGGCCTTTGAGAGACGCCAGTAGCACCGGGATGTCGAACCAGCTCTGGTGATTGACCATGAGAATAAACCGGCCCGACGGATTAAACTTCCCTCTGTCCACATGCACCGTAACCCCGGCCAGATTGCAAACAAGGCCGCCCCAAAACAGACTGATTCTGTTCGCGAACCTGCCCGTGGAGTCATAAAATGAGACAAGGATGACGACAAGAGCAAAAAAAAACGTCAAGGGTAAAAAGAGGGGATAAAACAGGATAAGGCGCAACATAGACGAAACCTTTAGTCATTTAACGACAAAAAGTAAATGAATCACATTGCTTTGGGGTATTGCATGAAAAAATATTCATCCCTTGCGCCGATACGGCAGAATACTGTTCAAAGCTGTAATGTCACGCATTTCCAAATGGTTGTATTCAGGGATGTAGCTTTCCATGATCCCATGCAGCCGCTTGTCGAAAAATTTGTGCAAACTGTAGCCGGGCGTAGAGACGAAGCCCCGAAAAGCCTTATGCACCCCGCCCATGCCCGGGTCGAAAAGCCGGAGACCCTGCTCGATCATCCATTCCATGGGCTGGTAATAGCAGAGTTCAAAATGTAGAAAGTCCATCTTGACTCTCGCACCCCAATACCTGCCGAACAGGCGATCGCCTGAGACAATGAGCAGGGCCATGGCCAGCGGTTCGGGGTCATCAGGTGCAAAGGCGACGATGAGCAGGATATTATCCCGGAAATGTGTCTGCAGCCCATCAAAAAAGGCCGGCGTCAGGAATTTGCAGCTCCATTGCCCGAAACGGTCATTGTGTCGCGCATAAAATGTATACATCAAGGAAAAATACTCATCCGGGACCGAATCGGCAAACAGTCGGACAACACGGATGCCGTTCTTGCGCAGCGACCGTCGTTCCCGGCGGATGCTGCGGCGGTGAGTGCTCTTCAATCCGGCAAGATAATCGTCAAAGGAGCAAAACCCGGCATTCAACCAGGCAAAGCCCTGGTGCAGCCAAACCCTGTAGCCCAGCTTCTCCAAAATTCGGCCCCAGCTTGGATTCACAAAATGAAAGCCGCAGCCTGAAACCTCTTTTTCATGACAAAAGGACTCAATCTCGCGGTGCATGGCCATGCATATCAAAATCTCATCCATGTCCGGGACGGTTAAGAATCGATAGACCGGCACAGGCGTAAATGGACTCATGCCCACCATTTTCGGATAATAGCGAATCCCCATGCCCAAGGCCACTTGCGCCCAGGAGTGATCAAACACGAATTCACCTTCACTGTGTTCCTTGACGTACAGGGCGGCGGCGCCCAACAGCTTGGTTTGGGAGCGCACGGTCAAATGACAGGGCTGCCAGCCTGTTCCGGGGCCGACGCTGCCTGAATCTTCCAGAAGGCGCAGCCATTCCCATTGCAAAAACGGCCGGTCCTTCTCCCGACACAGGCTGTTCCACTCGCAGCAGTCAATCTGAGAAATGTTCGAGTGCCATGCGGCTATCATCGAGGAAATCGCGGTCATCCCCATAACCCCCGCAACAGAACCACAGCCAGGACCCCCATGCATAACGCCGCGACCAAATTGCGGGTCAAGACGGCCACCACCACGGTGAACCCCGCGGCAATCAGTTCGGATAGCGTTCCCTTGACCAGATTTGGGACAATGATCGCCACCAGGATGGAAGCGGGCACGTGCCGCAGGAAAGCCTCCACCCTGGGCGTGGGCTTGACCCTGGCGATCAAAAACAACCCGGTAATCCGGGTCAGATAAGTGGCCGCAGCCATGCCCGCCAGGACCAGAGCCACGGTCCAGGCCGAAGCCTCATGCAATAACTCAACGGCCATGCCGCCACGCTCCGAACAGCCCCCCGGCCAGGCCGCCGCAAAGGATGTACCACTTGCCCGGCATAACCAGGAGCCCGACCCAGGCCGCAAATCCGGCGACCAGCCAGACCGGAACGTCTTGCTGGCCCTGCCAGAAAAAAATGAGCAGGCTGATGAACACTGCGGTAAAGGCGAAATCAAGGCCCAACCGGGCCGGATCAGCCATGGCCGAACCCAGAAAAAAACCGCTGGATGCACCCAGACAGGTGGCGCAAAACCAGAACAGATAGATGCACAATCCCGCGCCGAGAAGAAACGCGGCGTCCCTGCCGCCGGAGGCCAGTTCGCGCATGGACAAGGCCCAGGATTCGTCGGTCATGAAAAAAAGCGAACCATAGGCCTTCCAGGGGGAAATTCCGGTCAGCCAGTCCCGTAAAGCGGCACCCATGAGCACGTGCCGCAGATTGACGATGAACGTGGTCAGGATGATGCCGGCCACGGGCAACGCGGGGCCCCAGAATTCCAGGACCATGAGCTGGGACGCTCCGGCAAAGGTGGTCAGACTCATGGCTCCGGCCAGTATCGCTTTCATCCCGGCTTGTACGGCCAACACGCCGAAAACCAAACCGTAGGCGAAAACGCTCACGCCCAGAGGCAGGCATTGCTTGAACCCGCGCCAGGCCCCGGACGGGGTGAACCGAACCGGGCGCACTCCATTGCTTTCAAGGCCGAGGGAAGTCATGGATTCAGCGGATCACCAGGATACTCACCCCAGGCATTGGGTGCGGAAACAGGCATAAGCTTGTCCTGCTCTTCCACACGGGTCAAACGAAAGCCCCTGGCCTGATAGTGGGCCAGGGCATGGGGATGGTCCAGGGAGGACGTGTGCAGCCAGACCCGGTGCGGGCCCATGGCCCAGGCCCGGCGTACCGCGAAACAGAGCAAATGGCCGCCCAATCCTTGGCCCGTGAACGGCGTCAGCAGACCGAACATCACAATTTCCACGCCGCCGTCGGCGTCCGGCAGCAATTCGAAGTACCCGGCCGGCGTGGAGTCATGCAGGGCGAGCCAGGTTTCCAGACCCGGCTGTGAGAGATAGCTCGCCCATTGCGCAAAGTCCCACGGCAGGCGTTCGGTCCAATTCCAGTCCTTGCCGATGGTCTGGTAAAAAAAACGATTCATCTCCGGCAAAGGCCGGCTGAATTTGCGCACCTCCAGTTCTTCGGCTCGCCTTTTGGGCGCGACGAGTTGGCCGGGGTCGGTCATTTCCAGATAGTGAACTTTTTCCTTGCAAATCATGGGGGATGCTTCACACGTATTGTTCTGTTGAAAGTTTTGATTGGGATTTTCTTTCCTCGGGATCGAAGTCGCTATCGGGATCGAAATCGACGCTGCAGGCCGCGTGCCCTGCTCGAACTGGGGAGCCTATCGAAAGACGATAGACATCCAGTTTCTCGTGTCCAAGCGGCATATCTCTTCGATTTCGATCCCGATCCCGATTTCGATTTGAATTATCCCAACAAGAAGCTCTTCCGATATCTCATTCAGCCAATGCCTCCCGACACGCCGCGGCAAAATCCTCGGGATAATGTCCAACGATGTTCCGCAACTGGGCCTCGCTGAAACCTCCCGGCGCATAGGGCAGCTTGGGCAAAAAAGCATACAGCAGACGCTGGTCTCTGTCCGGAGAATCCAGCCTGCGCGAATATTCGAAACTGCTGACCATGCGTGCCCCCAGGCCCTCCAGAATTTTTTGCGCCGTCAGCATGGCCCGGTCCAGGGACCTCCGACAGTCGGCATTTGCTTCCAGAATATTGCCCACAGGCTTGACCGGCATAAGTTGCAACTCCCAGCCCGAGGTTTGCGCCTTGGGCACGAAGAGCACGACATTATCGTCCTCATGGACGATCAGGCTGGAGGGACCGGGCCGGCCGTTTGTGCGTCTGTTGCCGCGCAATGCCCGTAAATAATCCTGGAAAAATCCCTGCCCGTTTTCAGCCCGATAGCGGGCCACTACCTCAGCCACCAAATCCCCGCAGGCGAAAGTTGAAAACGATGAAGCATTTTTCTGATCCAGATTGTTTCCAAATGACGCCGTTGAAGGGATCAACGCGTATTGCTGGTGTACCTGTTGGTGCGACGCATGCAGCCTGTAGCCGCTGGGCGCAAAATCAAACCCAAAATTCCAGCCCCAAAGAATGCTGTTGAAAGATAATTCTCGTTTTTTGCCGCGCATCGATTCCAGTTCGGCCAAAATCGTCAGGCGCAGCCCCTCCAATTCATTCGAGTCCAAACATCTGCTCCGGGGAGCGGCCAAACCAAGTTCCTCGGCCAGTCGAACATAGGTGCGTTGATAATACAAATGGCGCAACCCTCGTATATCCGCCAAAGACAAGTCCCGAACCGCGTAACGTACTGTGTCGTCAGCCATGTTGGCTGCGTAGTGGCCCCAAGGGATATAGCTGTTGCGCCGCAGGTATTCAAATACGTGGGTCTGTTTCCCCTGTCCTGCGACATCGCCGACGATCTCGCTGTCGCCCTGCACGCCTGGACGCAACACCAATGCCCTTTTCAGCTCATCGGGAAGATGGGGATTGTTCACCAGAACTTCGAACAGATCATGCCGGCGAATAACAGGCGTCATCCGACCCTGTTCGTCTGCGGCATACTGTAAACCGAAAAGCCCGGCCGGTCCGGGAATGGCAACCATGTCGCAGGATATTCGAGCCAGAGCCCGCAAGTCCTCCGGATCCGTGGTCGTTGCGGCCAGGGCCAACAAAAGCGGTTCAGGCAAACTCTCAAAAGAGCTTTCCAAAAAATCCGAGGTGCTTGCCCCTGGCATGTTGGACCGGGTTTGAAACCATTTGCTCAGTGAACATTCCACGGGCGCGGGCAACCGAATGGATGCGGGATCGCGAGACTTGGCGTCGGCCCAGGAGGAATCGATATACGTGGTTCCGCGAAACGGAAAGGCATTGGGTATCTCATAAATCCTGGACGCCTGTGCAACAGCAACATCCTGTCCGGGAAAGTTTCTGCGGTTGTCCAAAACCTGTCCGCTATCATCCAAGCCCAGAACAGTGATATGTTCCTGTTCCCGCAGATTGGCCACGTTGTAGGATGGATCATGAACGCCGATGCAAAAACCGAAAGGGGTAACGCAGGTTCGCAGTTTCATAGCTGAGTGTTGAAAAAGTCCTTATCCGGCAGTCCGTTCAAAAACCCCAAGTGCAAGGAGCAAAAAAAGTTCAAGGTCGAAGCGTATTTATTCATACGTGAGAGTTTGAACTTTTTGCAGCGACGCAGCAATTGGGAGTTTTTCAACGGGCCGATAAGGGAAAGGATAATATTCAGGGTTCAGGCTGTCCCGCTCTGACCTGTCCTTTTGAAGTAAGCGCAAGATGTGCAACAGCATATAACTACCCCTGACCGTCCTTGATGACAAGCAGACTCTGTCATACATTGCCGCTCCAGGAGAAAACAATGGCTTCGAAAAAAAAACCGGAACCGCAATGTTTCCATCTGCCCCCGGTGGGCGTGGAAACCCATGCTCACCTCGATCTTCCTGAGTTCGCCGGCGATTTGAACCAGGTTTTGGAGCGGGCCAGGCAAGCGAGCATCGTCTGGATCGGCAATATCTTCCTTTCCGTCAAGGCCTATAAAAAACACCGTCCCGCGTTGGCCCAAAGCCCTGGACTGTTCTTTACCCTGGGCGTGCATCCGCATGAAGCTGCGTCTGTAAATGAACATGTCCTGGGAGACATGGAAAATCTATTTCGACAAGACCACGAACTCCGCGCCCTGGGGGAAATCGGCCTGGACTTCTATTGGGACCGCAGCCCGCGAGACGTGCAGATCAGGGCGTTCCAGGACCAGTTGGTCTTGGCCAGGGAACTGGAACTGCCCGTGGTCCTGCATTCTCGGGATGCTGTGGAGCAGACCTTGCGGATCTTGGAAAAGGCAGGCTTTGCGGACCGCCCTCTGCTTTGGCACTGCTTTGGCGGGGGACCGGATCTGGCCGAAAAAATTCTGGCCATGGGCTGGCGTCTTTCCATTCCCGGTACCGTGACCTTCCCCAAGAACACGGCCCTGCGTGAAGCCGTGACCACGATTCCTCTCTCACGCATGGTCCTGGAAACCGACTGCCCGTTTCTGACGCCGCATCCCTTTCGGGGCCGACGCAATGAACCAGCCTTCATGGTCTACATTGCGGCGGAAATCGCCAAGCTTCGGGGCGAGACAACGGAGCTGATTTGGACGGAGTGCTCTGCCACGGCCAAAACCTTCTTCAATCTGCCGCCGGGGGATGCGTGACCTGTTCCTTGAAGGTTATCCGCCGAATATCTCCGGCTTCGAGGTTGACCTTGCCCCAGTCGGTCAGGCCGAAAAAAGACAAATCCGGTTCCATGAAAAAATCTCGGCTTGAGCCGTTTTTAAAGGTGACCGTGGCCTGCACCCGATCGCCCTGCAGATAAAAACGGGCCTCGGTTATCTCCGCGAAGTCCAAACTGATCTGGGCTTTGCCAGCGGTAACAGGCAGCAGGGTGAGACCGTCCATGGAAAACTCCCGCAAGCTGAAGGAGACGTCCTCAACGTCCACCACCTCCACATTAAAAAACCGATCCGGCCTGGGGATCTTGGTGACCACCTCCCGCTCGCCCAGACCTCCCATGCCCAGACACATCAGGGCCGCAACCGCCAAACAAACAAGCGCCAATCCATTTCCTGGACATCGATTTCCACACATTTCCACGTCCTCCCTTTTGTCGCCAATCAGAAGAATATCCTAGGGCTCATTTCCCCGGCACGACCAGACTTCCGTCCAGGGGGTTTCCAAGGCAACGGCATGGAGAAAACGCCGCACTTCAATTTCCTGGTCCGGCGCGAAAACCAGCCGCGCTACGGCCGTATGCGGACTGATCGTGCTCAAAAACGCCAGATTGTCGCAAGCCTCCAGAAAAAATTTCATGACCGCGATGTCCCCCGGATCAACGCGCAGGTAAATTCGGCTGGACCATCTCGGGCCGCGGCCCGTGTTCGATTCGGACATGAAAGGCTACTACTGTATCGCCGCCTCTGGGACAAGCCTCGCCATGCGAAACATGCAGTACGGACCTCCCGTAGATTTCACCATAATCCGCAATCCTCAAACAGCATCCCGCCACAGTTGGAACAGCTTTTGAAGAACAAGGCTGTAAGGAGAAATAACCATGCAGATTTTTCCCTCGTTCGCATCCCTCGGAAAATCATCCCGCCTGGAAGCATTGGGCTCTGAATTGGGTTTCCTTGACCCTTCCGATATTGATTTCTCCAATATCTTCCATATGTTCATGCATCGAAATGACGGCACTTTTATTCAGCATGCGCCCCCCGACCGGGCCGAGACCTCCCATATTGCCTTGCCGGCTGACCAAGTATCCGCGCATGACGCCCCCGCGGCAAGCGTTCACCAGAGACAACTCCCGGCCAACAGGGAAGATTTTGCCCGGTTGCGGGAAAAGCTGGAAAGCCTGGGCGTGGACAAGGAAGTCCTGGACCGGGTGGAGGATCTGTTCGACCAACCCGGCACGGTCACCTGGGGCCAAGTCTACGACGTGCTGCGCGAACCCCTGAAGCAGAAGGCCAACATCGAGCTGACCGCGGTACAGCAGCGGGACATTCTGAACCTGTTCAACAAGATGGGCTTCACCCCCCAAGACGCCAAAACGTTGCTGAGCGATCTGCTGGATAACAAGTCCGACGCGGTCTGGGAAAAAGTGCAACAGATGCTCTCCACCCTGGGCAACGGGAACAATCTTTCCATGACCATCAAGGAAATCGTCTCCCTGCTCAGGGCTTTGGGACTGGATCTGTCCGAGATCGCCCAAAACGGTCTGAAGCATCTTGATGCCAATGCCCGGGCCGCCCTGCAAAAAGTGGTGAACAACGCCTCTAAAATCCCACCCGAAACCTTGACCGCCCTGGAGACGGTCCTGGCCTCGGCCAAGGGCGAGGCCAAGCCTGACGGCGAAGCGCTTTCCGCCATGCAAAAAGTCGTGGAAGCGGCCCTCAAGGGCGAAATCAAGCTGGATCAGGCCACTCTGGCCGCGTTGAAAAAGGGCCTGGGAGCAGCCGGCCTGGATGCGGCCAAATTCGGGCAGATACTGCAGCAGGCGGGCGACCAGGAACTTACGCCCGAGCAGTTGCGCAGCCTGCTGGCCACGATCCGGGACGCAGCCGCGGCCAATACGCAGACCGACAAGGCGAATAAAGGGGAGATCCTCTCGGAAATCCATAAGGCCATGGCCGCCGCGGAAAACAACGACCAGCGCATGGCCCGGGCCGACCGCATGGATTCCGGTGGAACGTCCCGGCTTAGCCAGTCCGACGCGTTCAGCGGCATGAAAAGCAACACGAGCAACAACTTTGGGGCTAATGCCGGATCCGAAACCACGGATCAAAACGCCAATGGCAATGCCCAGCGGAACACCGCCGACAAGTCGGCCCAGAACTGGGACAATTTCTGGAACAAGATCAATGTCAAGAATTCGGCCGACGGAACAGCGATGCTCCGGGACGCCGGAATGGACGCCCGCCCAGTGGTCGGTCAGAGCCAGGCGGCCAATGCGGCCGAGGCCGCGGCCAAAAGGGTCATCAACAACGTCCCTGCCCCGCACCGGACCGTTCTGCAGCAGGTCCATTCCGGACTCTTGCAGAACATGGGGCAGGGCCGGCAGCAATTGACCCTGCAGCTCAACCCGCCGGACCTGGGCAGCCTGACCGTGAACCTGAAGGTCGTAGGCAAGGAAATTCAGGCCGTGCTGCGTGCAGAAAACCAGGATGCCCGCCAAATCATCGCCGAGAACATGCCTCTGCTGCGCCAATCCCTGGAGGCTCAGGGCCTGCGGGTCACCCGGCTGGAAGTGCAGACCCAGCTGCAGGACCAGAACCAGTTCACCCAGCTCTGGCAGGGCATGGACGGCCAGAAATTCCAGGAGCAAGGCGCCAAAACCCAGTGGAGCGCCCTGGGCCGCGGCCAGTTCAAGGACGGCATAGCCAAGGCCGATGGGCAGGGTGATTTGGATCTGGCGGAAATGCTTCACCCTCTGGGCCGCGAGGGCGGCATTGACCTGATCGCCTAGCATCCTCTCAAATTCATACTCAAGGAAGACCATCATGGAAACAAGCCCCTATGTCAGCCAGTACTCCAGTGATCTCGTGGGCCGGGCCGAACAGGACTTCGTCCCGGAAGACCCCAAGACCGGAAACAAATCCGAGCTGGACCGCAATGCGTTCCTGCGCCTGCTGACCACCCAACTCGCACACCAGGATCCCTTGAATCCCATGGAGGACAAGGAGTTCGTGGCCCAGCTGGCACAGTTTTCCAGCCTGGAACAATTGAACAACATTTCCGAAAGCCTCGGTGAATTCAAAGAGGTCTTTGCCCGTCAAGAATTGCAAAATGCGGTCAGCTTCATTGGCAAGGAAATCCGGGCCGAGGGCTGGAGCATCAGCAAGAACGGTACCGCGGTGAGCTCCTTTTCTTACGAGCTGCCTGAAGTGGCCGAGAAACTGTACATGAACATCATGGACGCCAACGGCAACATTGTCCGCTCCATCATCCTGCCCGGACGAATGCCCGGACAGCACGAATTCATCTGGGACGGCAAGGACCATAACAACAATGACTTGCCGGACGGAGTGTATTCCATCTTCATGGCCGCCGAGGGAGCAAATGGGGAGGCCCTGATGGTCAACACCAAAACCAGCGGCGTAGTCTCCGGCGTGGTTAATGAAGAAGACCAAATTTTCCTGCGGCTCGCAGATGGCAGAAAAGTCAATTTTCGGGAGGTGCTTGAAGTTGTGGGCGACACCTCAACAGCGGGCATCGCCGCTTTGACCTCTCAGCTGCAGGGACTGACCGGAAGCATGAACGGGCTGAGCGGACTTCTCTCGGGCTACAGTTCCACCGAAGACCTGTTGAACAATCTGTAAGGCTGATATCACCCAGACACAACAATACGAGTCACATACCAATTAACAGTCCAACCCCCTGCAACAATTTCAACAACGGAACAGGGCAACAGCAAGGAGCAAAACCATGAGTCTCACGGCGTCAATGTGGACCGGAGTCAGCGGCCTCAGGGGGCACGGCCAGAAAATGGGCGTGATCGGCAACAACATCGCCAATGTGAGCACGGTGGGGTTCAAGGGCTCGCGCATGCACTTCGAGGACTTCATGAGCCAGGACATCAGCACGGCCAGCGGCGTTGGCCAGGTGGGCCGGGGCGTGACCGTGGGCACGGTGCTGGGCGACTTCAGTCAGGGTGCCCTGGAATCCACCAACGAGGCCACGGACGTGGCCATCACGGGCAACGGCTTCTTCATTGTCAGCCCCCCGGGCGAGGAGATCCAGTACTATACCCGGGCCGGCAACTTTCGATTCAACAAGGACGGGTACCTCGTCGATCCTCACGGCTACCGGGTAATGGGCTGGGAAATGGCGAATGGGAGCATTCAGGGCGTGCCCGGGGACATCCAATTGGAAAATTTTCAATCTCCGCCCGCAGAAACAGCAAGGGTGAGCATGGTTCTGAACCTGGACTCAGAAAGCGAGACAACAAACCCGGCTGTAGGTAATGGAATATGGGATTTATGGCGTCCGGATCTTGACCCGGACCAGCCCATCGGCCCGGAAGCTTACACCTATCAATCCACGCTCCGGGTCTATGATGAAAACGGCGGCGGCCATAATTTGACCATCTATTTTCAGCAAAGAGATGCTCAAGGCGCCGAACCCGTTGCCAACAAGTATTGGCAATTCATCGTGACCGTTCCCCCGGCTGAAGATCAAAGAGGGCTCGGCGGCGCGGATGATGGTCTGCTCTTTCAAGGCGAGATGGTATTCAATGCAGCCGGCGAACTGATCAACATGCAAAACCTGGCAAGCATACAAAATGCAGACGGCAGCGAACCCGACCCAGTATTCTCCACAAACGGGCACCCATGGGTTTATGCCAATTTCCTTGGCGTGGACCAGGCTGAAATGCAACCCATTGAACTGACCTTTGGGTTGCGCAACGTAAACCCTGACCCTAATCCAGCTCTGTGGGATTGGACTCCTTCGGCCCTTAATTCAACGAGTTACGCCACTGCCTCCACAACCCTGTTCCAGACCCAGGACGGCTACACCGCGGGCTTTCTGCAGAACGTGTCCATCAGTCGGGAAGGCGTGCTCACGGGCCGCTATTCCAACGGTCAGGTACAGGAACTTTACACCCTGACCTTGGCCGACTTCAACAATGTCTGGGGCCTGCGCCGTGAAGGCGGCAACCTGTTCGCGGAAACCCGGGACTCCGGTCCGGCCTTGACAGGATTAGCCGGTGCGGGTCGTTTGGGCACCGTAGCCTCCAACTCCCTGGAGCTGTCCAACGTGGATCTGGCCACGGAATTCGTGAAAATGATCAGTACCCAGAAAGGCTTCCAGGCCAACAGCAAGACCATCACCACCACGGACACCATGCTTGACGAAGTCATCCGCATGAAGCGGTAATGTCATAATTCGGATGCTGGAATGCTGGAATGTTAACCCGTGAAACCGGGTCCTCTTTAGGGTGTTTCACTGGGGCTGGGATGATGGGATAACGAGATTGAATGATTGTCTGGAAAGACTAAGGGTCGGGAGGGATGTTCTCTTCCGGCCCTTTTGTTAGGCGCAATTTTTGAGGATGCTTGACAGAACACGCTGCTCGTTAATAATAGTCACTTCTTTTGCCACATTCATTGCAGGAGAATTCATCATGTTGGAAGTTCAACCCGTTGTGGAAAAATGCGAAGGCTGCGAGCGGATCAAGGAAGTGGACGGCATGCGCCGCTGTTCCAGCTATCCGGACCCTGCGGCCAAATGGTCCCTGGGCGTGTGTAATTTCGCCACCCATGTCAAGGCCAGCGTGGACAAGCATGGCAAGGTCAAGATCAACCCCTTGAAGGCTTCCAAGCGCGCTTCCCGGGGCAGATAATCCCATGTTTTCCGTTCTGTCCGATCACATCCAGGGCCAGCGCGAGCGGGTCATCGCCCTGCAACGCGACCTGGTGGCCATTCCCGCTTTGGGACCGGCCAACGGCGGACAGGGCGAACAGGAAAAAGCCGCATACCTGCTCAATGTCCTTAAAAATCTAGGCATTACGCACATCGAGGAAATCCCTGCCCCCGACAGTGACGTGGCCTGCGGTTTCCGGCCCAATTTGGCCGCCCTGATTCCCGGCCGGGACACCTCCAGGACCCTGTGGGTCATCTCCCACATGGACATCGTCCCTCCCGGCGATCCGGCCTTGTGGACAGGATCGCCCTATGAACTCCGGGTGGAAGATGACCTGCTTTACGGACGAGGCGTGGAGGACAACCACCAGGGGCTGGTCTCCTCTTTGCTGGTGGCCGATGCCCTGCGTGCCGCGGGCGATTCACCGCCCATCAATTACGGGATGCTCTTCGTGGCCGACGAGGAAACCACCAGCAAAATGGGCCTGGAATACGTCCTGGAAACCAGGCCTTCCATGTTCGGTGGGAACGATTTGATCCTGATTCCGGATTTCGGCACGGCAGGCGGAGAAATGGTCGAAATCGCCGAAAAAAGCATCCTTTGGTTGAAAATTTCGATCTTTGGCAAGCAATGCCATGCCTCCACTCCGGACAAGGGCAAGAACACCCTGGTGGCTGCGTCGGACCTGATCATGCGCCTGCGCGACCTTTACTCCCGCTTTGCCGAACAGGACCAACTCTTTGCTCCGCCCATGTCCACCTTCGAAGCCACGAAAAAGGACGCCAACGTTCCGAACATCAACACCATCCCCGGGCTGGATGTCTTTTACCTGGACTGTCGCGTGCTCAGTCATTACGACTTGGCCGAGATCACCAGCGCCTTGGAGGAATACGCGGCCGAGGTCTGCACGAAACACGGCGTGCGCGTGGGATGGGAAACCGTTCAGGAGGTCCGCTCGGCCCCGGCAACACCTGAGGACAGCCCCATCGTGCAACGCATCCTTGCCGCGATCCGGGACATCCATGGAACTCAACCCAAACCCATGGGCATCGGCGGCGGCACAGTGGCCTCGTTTCTGCGCCGCAAAGGCCTTCCAGCCGTGGTCTGGGCGACCCTGTTGGGTGCGGCCCACCAGCCCAACGAACATTCCTCCATCCGCAACACCATCGCCGACGCACAGGTCATGGCCCATGTTCTCTGCCAAACCTGACCTCCGTCCCCTGCCTTTCGTTTCCTGATATGCTCAAGCCCCTGGAACCGGAGTGTTTCGACGTCATCGTGGTCGGCGCGGGACACGCAGGGTGCGAGGCGGCCATGGCCACGGCCCGCCTGGGCCTGACCACCCTGCTTTTGACCATTAACATCGACCGCATCGGTCATCTTTCCTGCAACCCGGCCATCGGCGGTCTGGCCAAGGGCCATCTGGTCAAGGAAATCGACGCCCTGGGCGGATGCATGGGGATCTGGGCGGACCAGGCCGGCATCCAGTTTCGCATCCTGAACACCCGCAAGGGACCGGCCGTACGCGCCACCCGAGCCCAGATCGACCGATCCGCCTACATGCTTGTGGTCCAGCGGGACATCTTTGCCCAGAACAATCTTTGGGTACGTCAGGACATGGCCGAGGACCTCCTCCAGGATAACAACCGGGTTGCCGGAATACGCACCCGGATCGGTGAAACAATCCAGTCCCGATGCGTTCTGTTAACCACAGGCACGTTCCTGCAGGGGCTGATCCACATCGGGCTGGAACATTTCAGCGGCGGCCGCCTGGGCGACCCTCCCGCCGTGGGGCTTTCCGCGAGTCTAGCCCGCATCGGCCTGCGTCTGGGACGGTTGAAAACAGGTACCGTGCCCCGGGTGCGCAAGGACAGCGTGGACTTCAAATCCATGTCCATCCAATCCGGTGACAACCCGCCCAAGCCTTTCAGCTTCCACTCGCCGGGCATCAGCCTGCCCCAGGTTCCCTGCCACTTGACCTACACCAACGATCAGACCCATGCCGTCATTCGCTCCGGCCTGGACCGCTCGCCTTTGTTCACCGGGATAATTCAGGGCACAGGAGCCAGGTATTGTCCGTCCATCGAGGACAAAATCGCCCGCTTTCCGGACAAGGAACGGCATCAGGTTTTTGTGGAACCCGAGGGGCTGAATCATCCCGAGGTCTATCCCAACGGTCTGCCCACCAGCCTGCCCTTGGACGTGCAGCTCGCCATGCTGCGCACCATTGCGGGCCTGGAAAAGACGCAAATTGTTCGTCCTGGCTATGCCATAGAATACGACTTCGTGAATCCGGAACAGCTGTTGCCCACACTGGAAGCCAAGGTTTTGCCCGGTTTATATTTGGCAGGTCAGATCAACGGCACCTCGGGATACGAGGAGGCCGCGGGACAGGGACTCTGGGCGGCTCTGAACATTGCCGCGGTCCTGCGCGGGACCAAGCCGTTTTTACCCGGCCGGGACCAGGCCTACCTGGCCGTGCTTGTGGACGATCTGGTGACCAAGGGCACCAACGAACCTTACCGCATGTTCACTTCACGGGCCGAACACCGGCTCTTGCTGCGCGAGGGCAACGCAGACCATCGGTTGACTCCTGTTGGTCGGGAAAGGGGGTTGGTCAACGACGAACAGTGGCAGGCGTTCATGCGCAAGCAACAGATGCTTCAGACACTGCGCCAGGGATTGCAATCCATTGCCATCCGCCCGGATGCGACAACCAGAGACATCCTGGAATCACTGCAAACGCCAGTTCCGGGAAAATCCATCACCCTGGAGGAACTGGCGCGCCGCCCTGAACTGCGCCTCCATGATCTGCACGCGTTCTGGCCTATGCTTGCAGAAGCCGAGGAAGACCTCCTCAACGAGGCGGAAAATCAAATCAAGTACCATGGCTACCTGATCCGGCAACAGGAGCTGGCCGACCAAGCCCAATCCATGGAAAATATCCCCTTGCCTTCGGACCTGGATTATGATCAAGTTCATGGATTGTCCCGGGAAATCAGGGAAAAATTGACCCGCATCAAGCCCTTGAACCTCGGGCAGGCAGGGCGTATTTCCGGGGTGACCCCGGCCGCCCTGGTCTGTTTGCGAATTCATCTGCGTAAAACAGATGGAATACGTTCAAAATCTGGTGCGGAATAGAGACCGCCTGGAGCTGCGGCATGAACCTGCTTTTGGTGCGGAGACTGGGCCGATGGGGCATTGATCGTTCCCAGAGTTTTACCAGGATGTTTCACATCCTCTGCCAGGCCTGCGCCGCTGCAATGCGACTGTCTTTTTTCAAACCGGCAGTGGCCCTGGTCCTGGTCCGCCAGATCTACTTCACGGCCGTCCAGCCCCTGTCCATCATTTTTGTCGCATCCCTGATCATGGGCTCGGTAACTGTCCACTATTTACTGCAATTGCTTTTAGGCCTCGGGGCATATGAACAAATAGGCGCCTTCCTGATCCGGGTCATGCTCCACGAAATCGCGCCCATCACCTGCTCCCTGATCATTCTTTTACGCTCCGGAACGGCCGTGCTGACCGAAGTCGCTCTGATGAAAATCAACGGGGAAATTGATACTCTGCACAGCCTGAACATCGCCATGGACGACTATGTCTTCATGCCCCGGGTCATGGCATTCGCCTTGGCCGGACCCTGCCTGAGCATTTGCTTCTGCATGATCGCCCTGCTCGGCGGGTTCATGACCCTGGGTTATTGGCACGACATCACCTTTGCCAACTACAAGGACAGATTGTTCAATGCCCTGGAAATCAAGGATCTGATAATATTGATAACAAAATCCATGGTCATGTCCGTTGCGGCATGCCTGGTGGCTCTGCAACGAGGATTCAGCGTAAACCGGGCCTTTACGGAAGTTCCCATCCGTCTGATTCAGGGCATGATGCAGGCCATCACCTTGCTGATCGCCGTGGAAATCCTGTTCATCATTTTCTAAACGCAATGCAGACTCTCTCCATCTTTTCCCTGACCTCGACCCATGAACATCTTTTGTTGAGCTCTCCGGATGAGACAACCATCGCCCGCTTGAAAATAATGGTCGTTCAATCAGATTTTCATGTCGGCATGATCAACGACGACTTGCCCTTGTTGGCCAATCTCAACGCCCTGGAAAACATCGCTCTGGGAAGCATGTACCACAAAAACATGTCCCTGGAAGCATGCCGCCGAAAACTCAAGCCGGCCATCCATCTCTTGGGCCTTGAGCAAGTCATGGATCAACGCCAGCAGTACCTGAACAGATCGCAACGCCTGAAAGTACAGTTGCTGCGCTGTCTGGCCGATGATTGCGGCTTTGTGCTGCTGGATTCTCCGCCACGCTCGGATTGCGACATCCTGGATCGGGCCTTGACCACGCTGGACGCGGGCGTTTTTCTATGGATATGCTGCTTGTCAAGCGAACTGGATGCCTATACTTCCTTGGGCTACGCAATCATGGATCTGGGGCTGTTATCATGAATCTGAACCAGCAAAAAATGGAAATCAAGGTCGGGCTTTTCCTGCTGCTGATGCTGCTCAGCTTGGCCGCTATTATTGTCTATGTAGGATTCAAAAAGGATCTTTTCGCCGAACGCATCAAGTACACCGTGGTCAGCAAGACGGGTGAAAAAATTGAACCCGGCATGCCGGTCAGGCTTTCAGGATTCACCATTGGACAGGTGTCCGAGGTGACCCTGGATCAGGTCGATTTGGTGCGTATCACGATCAAGGTTCTGAAACGCTACCAGCAATGGTTCAAGGAAGACTCCAGAATCATACTGGAACAGGAAGGGGTCATTGGCAACAGTTTTCTGAAACTGATCCCGGGCTCGGATGCCACCCCCGTGCTGGAAGAGGGAGCAGTCATTCATTTGGACAAAATCGGCGGGATAAACGAATTGATCCAGGAAATGCAGCCGGTGATCGAGGCGTTGCGGGCCATCGTGATCAATGTCTGGGACTTGACCGACTACCTGGTGGACAGTCAGGGTCCCGTGCGCAAAATACTGGTCAACGCCGAAACCATGACCGAGCGTTTGCTCTCTGAGCAGGGTCTGGTTCACTATTTGACCGAGGATCCCCGGCCCATCGCCCACGTGGATCAACTCCTGGCAAGGACGGACAAGGCTATGGAAAGCGCCGACATCCTGCTGCAAAGCGTCACCCGGCGCGTAGAGGACGTGGAACCTCTCCAGGAGGAAATCACCACCGCGGTGCGTGAAACCAGGCTTCTCATTGAAGAATTCCACGGCATCCGCCAGGATCTTACACCGTTGATGAACAATATCACTGCAATCAGCGAAGAAATCAAAACCGCAAGCCGGGATCTTGTCAGCCTGCGCCGCCAGGGAGAATACAGCCTGCGTCTGGGCACCGATCTGTTGCTGCGTCTCAAGGAAACCTGGCCCCTCTCCCGGAGGGAAGCTCCGGACATCGAAACCAGCTATCCCTGGCCCTAGCAGGGGCATGACCATGCATTATTTACTCCATTGCCTGACACTGTTCATCGTGTTCTGCACATTGACCTGTGCCTGCGCCCCTTCCGGCGCCCGATCGGTTTATCCCGCGCCCGATATCTTGCGCATGGCCGAACCCCAGCGACACGAATTCGTGCAACTTTTTTTGCAGGGGCGATGGTGCGAAGCCCGCAGCATGTTTGAACGCAGCACCGAGAGCTACCTGATGCAGGATGATTTCTGCTCGGCGGCACAAAACAACATCGTGGCCTGGAAGCTCAAGCAATACATCGGCATCAGCGACCCGCAGCTTCTGGAAAAGGCCGGTCTGCTCCTGCAAACGGGCATGGATTGCCCTGATGCGATTTTGCCGGACCAAGGGGCGGAAGGTTCTCCGCCGGACACAGTGACGCAAAAGGACCGCGGGTATCGTGAACTTCTTGATGACGGCCGATTCGACCTTTTGTCCGCCCGCCTGCGTGCGGAACGCGACCAGCTTTACGCCTCGGTCTATGGACGCAAGGCCGCACGGGCCGCCAGCATCGCCGGCCAGCTGGAACAGGCCGAACAGCTTGTTCGCCAAACCAGGAGCCTGGATGCACGACAGGGGTGGATCGTCTTTCTGATCCAGGACTGGAAGATGCTCTACGCACTGACCCAGGACCAGGCAGCGAAAGTCGAAATCCAGGAACGCATCGAACAGTTACAGGATCTCCTCCAGCCATGTCCTTTCTGAAAGGAATCTCCGCCCGTCTGCATTTCATCAGCCAGGCTGATTACTACTATTTCCGGAACTGGGAATACAGCCTTAGCGAAGCCCAAAGGCCCCTGACCATCACTTTGGGCCTGATTCTGCTTTTTTCCATCGGATACCTGTCATACTTTCTGTACCGCAAATGGTTTGTCGGGAAAAAGGACATCTTTTCCACAACCGATTCGGCAAGGATTTTCGCCATTTTCGAGCAGGCCGTGGCTGAACGGGCAACCCACGAAATCCAGTTTCACGGCGAGGCCGGGCAGCGCACGATTTTTTTCTGCTCCCCCGTGGGGCTCGAATCTCCAAGGACAATCGTGCTGGAGGTTTCCGGCTTCATCCATCCACAGGAAAGCTGGGTTGGACGCGGGGTGCGATGCCATTTCAAACTCATCGCCGATAAAAATAAGCAAAAATGGTCATTCTACCATTTTTTTTCAACCATAACCGGCATCCGTCAGGAGCGAGGCCTTGAGTTCATCCTCGTGAACCTGCCCGGTCAGCTGGAATCCAAACAGCGCCGGCAGCATCTGCGACTTGATCCGCCCAGCGAAGATATTCCCCTTTTGGAGATCTGGCCGGAGACATTGGGCAATCTTGACCATCCCGACAAAACTTCCCCGATGCTGTCCTTCATCCATGGCCGTCTGGACAATCCCCTGAACGTGCTCAACGTCTCCGGAGGGGGTCTGCTTTTGGAGGTTCGCCCGTCGGCGCGGGACATCCCGAAAAACGCTCTGGACAAGGGACAACGGGCGTTCTTGAACATGGGATTGCGTGACCCTGAACAGGGCAGGATCACGGAATATTTGTTGCTGGCCCAGATTCGCAACGTCTTCATCGACCCGGTCACGGGAAATCGTCTCGTCGGGCTGTCCTTTACCGCGCTACAGGAACAGGACGGCAATGCGGAAGAGAACCGCTGGACAGCTTTGCACGGAAAAGGAGTCGAAGAAATCGAGGACTGGGTGTTCAAAAGGCATCTGCAACTCTATCGAAAGAAGGGCATTGTTTAATCACTTCAACCGTCACGCGATTAGATTTTGGCGTTGCATTTCAAGAAGAACTGCATAAGGAGGAAGCTTGGAAGAGGGCAATGAAGGTACACTCTGGAGCATGTTTAAACGAATCTTTCGCAGGGAGGATTCCTCGAAGATCGAGGACATCATCAAGGCTGCCAGCGAAGAGGGGGAAATTCGCAAGGAAGAAGTCTCCATCGTGCTCAAGGTTCTGCGTTTAGGACGAAAACAGGTCCATGAAATCATGATTCCGCGCACGGACATCGTCTGCGCCGAAATCGAAAGCCGGGTCGAAGACATCGTGGACATCATCATCACCCACGGCCACAGCCGGATACCCGTATTCAAGGACAACAAGGATAATATCGTGGGCATTATCCACGCCAAGGACTTGTTGCGTCTGGCGCTCAAACAATCCCTGGATTGTTCGTCCGACGCGCAGGAAGCTTTGTTGGCGAACATCATCCGCGAACCATTATTTATTCCGGACACAAAAAACGTCATGGAAATGCTTCTGGAATTCCAAAGCAGAAAAAACCACCTAGCCATTGCCCTGGATGAATACGGTGGAACGTCCGGTCTGCTGACCTTTGAAGACGTGCTGGAGGAAATCGTCGGGGACATCGAAGATGAATACGACTTTCCCCAACCCGACGACATCCAGGTCCAAGCGGACGGCAATCTGCTCATCTCCGGCAGGACCGAATTGAAAGAGCTTCAAGAGCACATGCATGTCAACCTGGAAAACGACCAGGTGGACACCATCGGCGGCTATCTCTCGCAACTTGCAGGAAGGGTGCCCCGCAAGGGCGATGCCTTCGATATCCAGGGTCACCGTTTCACCATCCTGGAAGCCGACCAAAAAAAAGTCCGTTGGATCCGAGTCCAGCTTCTCGTTGATCCAGCCCCACTGGAACAGTGAACATCTTTGCCCTGATCATCGCCTTGTTGGGGGCTTGGTTCGGCCACGCCAACCTGATCGTCCATATTCCTGGAGCCGTGTTTCTCTTCCCCGCTGTCCTTGTCTGGATGGGCCTGCATGCCGACTCAACCCGACAGGCTTTGCGGGAAGGTTGGATCTGCGGAAGCCTCTGCTTTTCAGCATGTCTGTATTGGGTATTCACCCCGGTGCATGCGCATGGAAATATTCCCTGGCCACTGGCCCTGCCCTGTCCAATTCTTCTGGGCATGTACCTGGGCCTGTATGCGAGTGTTTTTACCGCGCTCGTTCATTGGATGCGCTCACGGCTCCCGTCACCCCTGCTGGCCATCACCGCCGGTCTGCTCTGGGGCAGTCTGGAAATGGCCCAGGGAACTCTTTTCACCGGCTTCTCCTGGCTGACGCTATCAGTGGCCATGGCTCCTTGGCCGCTGACGATTCAAGGGCTGGCCTATGTCGGAGAATACTGGCTGTCCGCCGTGTTCGCCACCTGCACTGTCTGGTTGGTCCTGGGCAAAAATGATCGTCTTTGTCTGGTTCTCGGCCTTGTTTTCAGTACATCCCTTTTGCTTTGGGGCAACCTTGTCCTGAACAGCCCCTTGGCTGACGCCCCTCATGTCCGCGTCTCCTTAATCCAGGGCAATATTGATCAAAACCAAAAATGGGACCAAGCCTATCAAGAAGCCACCGTCCATGAATACATACGGCTCACCCGTATGGAGCTCATCCCCGAACCGGACTTGGTCGTCTGGCCGGAAACAGCCATGCCGTTCTACCTGCAGGAGGATAATGCACTGGCACGGCAGGTTCGCGGCTTTGTCCGCGACCATCGCATTCCACTGCTCACTGGCACGCCCCGCTATGATGTAAATGCCTCCAGCGGGGATATTGGGTACGCCAATTCCGCGTTTTTACTCAATCCAAACGGCGAAACCGTCGCGTTCTACGACAAGGAGCACTTGGTTCCGTTTGGAGAATACGTCCCCCTGGGCAAATTTTTCCCTTTTGTGAACAGGCTTGCGCCGGGAGATGGAGAGTTTATTCCCGGGAACAATCCAAATCCCCTGAATTGGGAGGAACTTGCCCTGGGCATGCTTATTTGCTATGAAGTAATTTTTTCGAAACTCAGCCAGGAGAGGGTTCAAGCCGGGGCCAATTTGTTGGTGAACATCAGCAATGACGCCTGGTTCGGATATTCCTCCGCCCCCCGCCAACATCTTCATCAAGCGGTTTTGCGAGCTGTGGAACAAGGGAGATTCCTCGTCCGATCTACAAATACGGGAATTACAGCGGTCATAGATCCTCGCGGCAGGCGCCTGGAAACCGGCACTTTGTTTCAAAAATTAACCCTGACTTATTCGGACGTTCGTCTTTTTCAAGACCTGACATTTTTTCACCAATACCATACCGCTCTTCAATTCGCTCTGCCCCTGGCAACCTGTTGCCTGTTACTGGGCGTAAAATTGCTTCGCCCGAGATACGCGATTTGACTCACATCACGTCGCCTGCCTTGATGGACTCGGGTATCATTCGCATCCAGGAGCTTTACACATGAACACCATTGCCACAAACCATGCCAGACCCGATAAAAAACTTGTTCAGCTTGCCGACTTGAAAACTGAAAGCTCCATTCTTGAATCCCAGTTTGACAGTTTCTGGAGGAGCCTTTGACCACGACGCCATCCAAGCCCGCATCATCGAGATAGACAAGGCCATTTCCCAACCTGACGCTTGGGACGACCCGCAAAGCATCACCCCCCTGCTCCAGGAGAAAACCCGGCTTGCCGATGCAATCCAGGAATGGTCCGAGGTGCGCCGCGTCAAGGAGGATCTTGACGAATGGCTGGCCATGGCCGAGGAGGAAAACGGCCCGGAAGCATTGGACGAGGTAAGACATCTTATTCAGGATCTCAGGCGCAAGCTCCAGCAGGTGGAGATGCGCACCCTGCTTAGCGCCCCGGAAGACAAGCACCCGGTCATTATGGAAATTCATCCCGGCGCTGGAGGCACTGAAGCCCAGGACTGGGCGGAAATGTTGCTGCGCATGTACAGAAGGTGGTGTGAACGCCATGATTTTCGCGTTCTTTTCCTGGACTATCTGTCCGGGGAGGAGGCCGGCATCAAAAGCGTGGTGCTGCAAATTGAAGGTGCCAATGCCTACGGACTGCTTAAAAACGAAAAAGGCATCCATCGCTTGATCCGGATTTCCCCGTTTGATGCCTCCGGCAGGCGGCACACCTCCTTTGCGTCTGTGGACGTCTATCCGGATGTGGGTCAGGATATTGAGATCGATATCCAAGAGGATGATCTACGCATTGATGTCTTTCGAGCCAGTGGTCCCGGAGGCCAGCACGTCAACAAGACCAGCTCGGCCATTCGCATTACCCACTTGCCCACGAATATCGTTGTGCAGTGCCAAAATGAAAAATCCCAGCATCGCAACAAGGATGCGGCGATGAAAATGCTAAAGGCCCGTCTCTACGAACGCGAACTGCAGCAGCGCGAGGAACAAAAACAGGCGCAGTACGCAACAAAGGACAGCATTGCCTGGGGCAGCCAGATTCGAACATACACTTTGCAGCCCTACCGCCTGATCAAAGACCATCGCACGGGTTTTGAAACAGGCAATGTAGAAAGCGTTCTGGACGGAGACATCGACGACTTCATCCGCAACCATCTTCTGCAAATTCATGCCCAAAAACCCGTCTAAACCAAAGAAATACGGCGACGATTCAACAATCATCGCCGAACTGGACGCTCTGCGACGGGAATTGCTGGGCCATATGCACCGCGCCTCGGATAAAAAGAAAATCGAAGAAGATCTGGTCGTATTTCGATTTGTCTATGGACTTTCCCGGAAAAAATGGATGGAGCTGACCGGCAGGCCTGACCTTGCTGCCTGGCTGGCCATGCCTTTGCGCGAAAACACCTATGTGGCATTGCAGCGCATGCAGCAGACCCTGGAGAATATATCCCATGCTGCCGGCCACGACGACCTCACTGGTCTCGCCCGTCGAGATATGTTTGAACGCTCGCTCATCTCCGAGATGGAACGGGCCAGACGCACCAAATCGTCGGTCAGTTTGGCCATCTTGGATATCGACGACTTCAAACAGATCAACGATTCTTGTGGACACGTCCAGGGAGACGCGGTCCTACGCGCCTTTGCCGCCGTTCTTCAGGAAGGAACCCGTGAAACAGATCTCTGCGCCAGATTCGGCGGTGAAGAATTCGCCCTGATCATGCCCGCCACACCCATGGTCAAGGCGCTGCCTCTGCTGGAACGACTGATGACAGCCGTACGCCACCTGGATATTCATTGTCCTGAATTGAACTTTGGCATCAAAATCACCTGTTCTGCGGGCCTGGCCTGCTACAAGGGACTGGGCGATCTTCACCCTGGGGAATTTATAGAAATGGCCGATAAAGCCCTTTACTCGGCCAAACAAAAAGGCAAGGATCGTATCGAAAAAGCTCCGTTCAAGGATATTGCCCCGGACTGGTCGGACAAAACGCTTGTGAATTCCAGTGAAAAATCCTTTTTCTTCACCAAACAATCCAACTCGTAGCCGATTGTTTCCTCATGAAACCCGTGATCAATAAAACATTGAGCATCTCCGTCTTCAGCGGCAAGGGCGGAGTCGGAAAATCCAGTCTCTGTGCGAATCTGGGGTTTTGCCTCAGCGAAATCGGCGCGCGCTGTTTACTCATGGATTGCGATCTTGGTCTGGCCAACCTCGATGTCTTGTTGGGAGTGACCACCGGCGCCAATTTGTACGATCTTTTGCGTGCCGATACTGACGCCCAAAACATTATTCTGCCCATTGCCAAGGGACTTGACCTGATCCCCGCCGCCTCAGGCATTCCCGAACTTGTGGAAATGGATGAAGACCAACGCGCTCTCCTGCTGGAAAAGCTGCAGCCTCTTCTGAAAACATACGACTTTTTGATTTTGGACATGGCCGCAGGATTGAATCCGACGGTTCTTTCCCTGGCCCATGCCACATTCAAACGAATACTCGTACTGACCCCGGAACCGACATCCCTTACTGACGCCTATGCCATGGTCAAAGTCCTTTCATCCAAAAACAAGAAACGTGATTTTCTCATCCTGGTCAACCAGGTTCAAAACCGCGAGGAAGCTCAAAACACCTTTGCCCGTCTGGACAATGCCGTGAGCAAATTTCTCGGGTTTCACCTGGTTTACCTGGGCATGGTTCGCGAAGACGACAACATGGGTCTGGCTGTCCTCCGGCAACAGGCTTTGATCCAGATCGCCCCGCAAAGCATGGCCGCGAAGGACATCAAAAATATTGCCCAGCGCATCCACACGCTGCGCACAGCCTTGCTTCCAGAACTTTCCGGCATGCCTGTGCTCAAGAATTTTTAATAGGCAAACCTATGGAAATTTACTATGAAACGGTGTATCCAAAATACATCGAGTCACTGACGCCTTGAAAACGTTTTTTCTATTATTCTTTGAGGGAGTGCCATGAATAAAAGCGAATTGATCAAAACTTTGGCCGAACAAAACGGATTGCAGATGGAAGAGGCGACAAGCTTTGTTAATATTTTCTTCCAATCCATCAAGGATGCCCTGATCCAGGGAGATCGCGTGGAAATCAGAGGGTTTGGAAGCTTCAAGGTCAAGGACTATCAGGGATATAACGGCCGCAACCCCAAAACCGGACAATCCGTAAAGGTCAACCCGAAACGCTTGCCCTTTTTCAGACCCGGCAAAGAACTCAAGGACTTTCTTAATATCTAAGTAACGCCGCCATGGCTTCCAAGGGCCTTTCGCCGGGTGATCTTGGCCTGTCAATCGGCTCTTCGTGCTTGTCTCTCCAGGACAAGTGTTGAGCGCGGCATTGCCTTGGTAAAAACACCGCGGCGCCCAGAAAAAAATCCTTTACCTTTCTCCGCGAGGTCCGCGAGAGGGTGCTGCTTGGCCAGAGAACGCCATTGCCGGCAGACCTCGCAAACGATTCCAGTGTTGCTTTTTCCGCATTCCCACCGGAGTGTGCAATGCCCGCCACCACGTTTTCCAACCGTAACCACGCCCTTTGGGTTGAATGCTATAAAATGCAAGGGAGTGGCAATGATTTCGTTCTTCTGGACAACAGATCACTGCGGCTTCCAAAGGAACAGATGCCCCAATGGGCCAGAAAAATCTGTCGTCGTGCCTTTGGCGTGGGGGCTGACGGTCTGATTTTTTTGGATTCTCCGCAGCCAGGCCAGCAAGTTGATTATATCTGGCACTTTTACAACGCTGACGGCTCCAGAGCCGAAATGTGCGGCAACGGTTCTCGTTGCGCCGCCCAATTGGCATGGCAACTGGACATGGCTCCTGAAAAGCACATCCTGGGTACGGACGCAGGTCCCATCACGGCTCATGTTTTTCCCGACAGCGATCTGGTCAAAGTCCAGTTGACTCCCCATTGCGATCTTCGGACGCATCTCTCCCTGACAATCCAGGAACGCGCTTGGGAAGCCCATTTCATAAACACTGGCGTGCCGCATTTAGTGCTCATCATGCCTGACATCGCGACCGTTGATGTGCAAACATTGGGCAGCCAATTCAGGTTTCATCCACATTTTTCCCCCCATGGCACCAATGTAAATTTCGTCCAAATCGTGGACAAGGAAAATATATTATTGCGCACCTATGAACGTGGCGTGGAAGGAGAAACCTATGCTTGCGGTACGGGCGCTGCAGCCGCGGCACTGATCTGCTCATTGACCGGGCACACCAGCGACACTGTTCGCGTTACAACATCAGGACGAGAAGAACTACGCATTACCCTTGAAGACAAACAGATTTTTCTGACAGGCAAGGCTGTGCTCGTGTTCGTCGCCAAGCTCTTCCTGCCAAGCCTCGACCTGGAGCATGGATTCGCATCCACCACCCACGATCAAAAATAATGTTTTGAATTTCTTGTTCAAGCGTATTGTCCCATGATAAAAATATGCAATGATCTTGATTTCAAAATGCTCACCAAGGAGGATATATGACTTTCAACGGCGCATTCACAGCTCTGGTGACGCCTTTCAGCAATGGCGTCATTGACGAAGAATCTTATCGAAAATTGATTGAATGGCAGATCAAAGAGGGGATTGAAGGCCTCGTGCCCTGCGGCACGACTGGTGAATCGGCAACCTTGTCTCATGCCGAGCACGCTCAGGTGGTCAAGATTTGCGTGGACCAGGTCAAGGGCCGGGTTCCAGTGCTGGCAGGGTCCGGTTCCAATAGCACCAAGGAAGCCATTGAGCTGACCAAAGTCGCCAAACAGGCCAAAGCGGACGGGGCGTTGCTGATCACTCCCTACTATAACAAACCCACCCAAGAAGGGTTGGTCGCGCATTTCAAAGCCGTTGCCAAGGAAGTCTCCATTCCCCTGATCCTTTACAACGTCCCTGGGCGGACATGCGTGAATCTCTTACCGGAAACCCTGGGCAGACTGTTCCGGGAGGTCCCGGAGGTCAAGGGCGTCAAGGAAGCCACTGGAAACCTTTCTCAAGTTTCCGAAGTCCTGGAGTATTGCGGACCAGATTTCATTGTCCTTTCCGGCGATGATTTTACGGTCCTGCCCACCCTGGCCCTGGGTGGAAAAGGTGTGATCTCCGTCGTCTCCAACATCGTACCGGACAAAATGAGCATGTTATGCCGGTCTTTCCGGAATGCTGATCTGGGCAAAGCACAGGATCTGCACTTTGAATTGGCTCCATTGTGCCGGGCCATGTTTTTGGAGACCAATCCGGGGCCCGTCAAAACATCCTTGGGATTGATGGGCAAAATCAAGACCGAACTGCGTTTGCCCATGGTTCGAATGCAATCCAACACCGAAGCTCGACTCAAAGATATTTTGGGCAAGGCAGGCTTGATCACGCTGAAAAAATAGCCTTGCCATGGGACAGTATTCCGAACAGTAACAGTAAATATTTCCTTCTGATAATGCTCGACAGGAACAGATTTTTTCTGTTCCTGTTTTTTTGAGAAAAGCTCATACCTGCAATTTTCCTGTTGCGTGCGCACCTATCTAAAACTCCTTTTCACCTCCATGTTCTGGGGCGGCACATTCGTGGCCGGCCGGGTGACCGCCCAATACATGGGTCCTTTTTCCGCGGCCTTTCTGCGCTTTGCCATTGCCAGTTCCTGTCTGGTATTACTGGTGCGCATTTATGAAGGCGGCTTGCCCAAATTGAAACGCGACCAGGCGCTGCCCATTCTGATTCTGGGACTGAGCGGCATTTTTGCCTACAATGTATTGTTTTTTGTCGGCCTGAAAAGCGTACTGTCTGGACGGGCCGCCATCATCGTGGCCACCAATCCCATTTTTGTCGCCCTTTTGGCCGCCCTGCTCTTCAAGGAACCGCTGACGAAAATGCGGAGCATGGGTATCGCCCTCTCCGTCTGCGGAGCTGTGCTGGCCATCACTGCGGGCCATC
>DSBL01000077.1 GCA_011049455.1 Desulfonatronum sp.
ATCAGGATCGCACCGAAAACGATGATCAGGATGCCCACGGCCGTGATGATGCCTTCAATGGACAGGGCCGCGACATACCCGACGGGCAGACTCCAGACCGTGATCCCGGCCACGGCCGTGGCCAGCCAAGCCAGCGGCATGGCTCTGGTGGCTGGCCAGCGCAGGCCTGCCATGAGCACCAAGGCGAGAACAATGGGAAGCGCGGAAACGAGCGCCAGGGCTCCGAGAGACATGGACAGCCCCTTGTGGAGAAGTCAGGTTATGAACGTTTCGAAGGGAAATACCCGTTTGGTTATCCGTTTCGTCCCATCATAGTCCTGCCCTACCGGTTGAACAGAAGCGTCTTTACCGCGGTTATCCCCACATTATAAACATCACCAAGGGCAGCGCCGGCCCGGCGGCCGGTGCTGCCCGGACTCTCAAACTCTAGGCGCCGGCCTGTCCGGAATCGCAGGGCTCAATATCCGCACCGGGGCGGACGTGCTCCGCGGTCTCCGTGAGCACGCAGGCCGGGAGCGGGGCCGGTTGAGTTTCGCTGTACGGGTTGGTTTCGGCCATCAGGTTCAATATCCGCCACCGCTCGTTGATTTCCTGTTCCATGGCGGCCCGCAGTCTCGCGGCTGCTTCCGGCGAGGACTTGGCCAGGGCCGCGAAGCGGTTTTCGCCCATCAGGAATTCCTGGATGGTGCCGTCCGGGGCCTTGGAGTCGATGACCAAGGGGTTTTCGCCCCGGTGCGCTCGGCGGGGGTCATAGCGGAACAGTGGCCAGTATCCGGATTCCACGGCCCGCTGGGTCTCCTCCTGGGACTTGCCCATGCCTTTTTTTAGTCCTTGATTGATGCACGGGGCATAGGCGATGATGATAGACGGCCCCTTATAGCTTTCGGCTTCGGTCAGGGCCTTGAGGTACTGGTTCTTGTTCGCTCCCATGCCCACTGTGGCTACATAAACGTAACCATAGGTCATGAGCATCCGGGCCATGTCTTTCTTGCGCATCTGCTTGCCCGCCGCGGCGAACTTGGCGATGGCGCCGGTGGGCGTGGCCTTGGAGGATTGGCCGCCGGTGTTGGAGTAAACCTCCGTGTCCATGACCAGTACGTTGATGTCTTCTCCGGAGGCCAGTACGTGGTCCAGTCCACCGAAACCGATGTCATAAGCCCAGCCGTCGCCGCCGAAGGACCATACGGATTTCTTGGTGAACAGATCCGCGTTGGCCTTGATTTCCCGCAGCTGCGGATCCGTCGCGTCCGCCAGCAGGCTTTTTAGTCTGGCGCCGGCGGTCTTGGATGCTTCAGGATCGTCCTTTCCGGCCAGCCAGGCGCGCATGGCCGTGGCCACCTCGCTGTCCGGGCCAGTGTTCAGGACAGCTTCCATGAGTTCGGCCAGGCGGTCCCGGCGCTGCTTGATGCCCATGGCGATGCCGAAGCCGAACTCCGCGGCATCCTCGAACAAGGAATTGCCCCATGCCGGGCCGTGACCGTCCTTGTTCACCGCATAGGGCGTGGTGGGGGCGGAGGCTCCCCAGATGGAGGAGCAGCCCGTGGCATTGGCCACGATCATGCGTTCGCCGAAAAGCTGGGTCATGACCTTGACGTACGGGGTTTCGCCGCAACCGGCGCAGGCTCCGGAGAATTCCATGAGCGATTTCTGGAACTGGCTGCCTTTGACCGAGGTTCGACTCATTACGGTGTCCTTGAGCGGCACGGTCAGGGCAAAGTTGTAATTGGGGACCTGGGTCGGGGTTTGCGTGGCCAAAGGCTTCATGACCAGGGCTTTTTCCTTGGCCGGACAGATGTCCGCGCAGTTGCCGCAACCCATGCAGTCCAGGGTGTTCACCTGGATGCGGTAGCTGAATCCCTTGAGTTCCTTGCCCTTGGCCTCGACCATGTCGAAGGCCGCGGGGGCCCCGGACAGTTCGCCATCCGAGGCCAGCACGGGCAGCAGGGCCGAATGGGGGCAGACAAAGGAGCACTGGTTGCATTGGATACAGTTGTCGGGAATCCATTGCGGGACCATGATGGCCACGCCGCGTTTTTCATACTGGGACGTGGCCGTGGGGAAGGTGCCGTCCGGGGTGAAGCAGGACACGGGCAGCTTGTCGCCTTGCTGGGCCAGCATGGGCCGCATCACCTTGGTTACGAATTCCGGTTCCTGGCGAGCGGCCGGGGCGTTTATTGCAACGTCGGCCCAGGAGACCGGATAATCGACGGTTTGGATGGCTTCCGCGGCCCTGTCCACGGCGGCTATGTTCATGTTCACGATCTTGTCGCCCTTGGCCCCATAGGCCTTCTTGATCGAATCCTTGAGCATGGCCACGGCCTGCTCAAATGGAACGACATTGGCCAGCTTGAAGAAGACCGTCTGCATGATCATGTTGATCCGGCCGCCCAGCCCGACTTCCTGGGCGATCTTGACCGCGTCGATGGTATAAAATTTCATTTTTTTGGCGGCGATGCCCCGCTTCAGGGAAGCCGGCAGATGCGTTTCCAGTTCATTCAGGGACCAGGGGGCGTTGAGCACGAAGGTGCCTCCGGGCTTGGCCCCTTCCAACAGATCATAGGCCGTGACGTAGGCCGGGTTGTGGCAGGCCACGTAGTCGGCCTGGGTGATCAGATAGGTGGACTGGATGGGCGACTTTCCGAAGCGCAAATGGGAAATGGTGATGCCGCCGGACTTCTTGGAGTCGTAGGCGAAATAGGCCTGGACAAACATGTCCGTGGCGTTTCCGATGATCTTGATGGCCTGCTTGTTCGCGCCCACGGTGCCGTCCGAACCCAATCCCCAGAACTTGCACTGGATGGTGCCGGACGGAGTGACGTCTGGAAAAGAGAGATCCAGAGGCAGGGAGGTGTGCGTGAGATCGTCCTCAATGCCGACCACAAAGTGATTCTTGGGTGAGGCATCAGTCATGTTCTTGAAGACGGCGGCGACCATGGCCGGACTGAACTCCTTGGAGCCCAGGCCGTAGCGGCCGCCCAGAAATTTGACGCCGGTCAGGCCGCGTTCCAGGGCTGCCGCGGAAACGTCCATGTACAAAGGGTCTCCCAAAGCTCCAGGTTCCTTGGTCCGGTCCAGCATGGTCAAGGTCTTGACCGTGGCCGGAAGCACGCTGAACAATGCATCCGGAGCAAAGGGGCGATACAGGCGAACCTTGATCATTCCGACCTTTTCGCCTTTGGCCAGAAGGTGGTTGACCACCTCCTGGATGGTTTCGCAGCTGCTGCCCATGGCGATGATCACCCGTTCCGCGTCCGGCGCGCCCACGTAGTCGAAGAGTTTGTATGGACGTCCGGTGAGTTGGCCGACTTTCTTCATGTACTCGGCGACTATGGCCGGAACTTTTTGGTAATAGGTATTGGCTGCTTCCCGGCCCTGGAAGTAGATGTCCGGATTCTGGGCCGTGCCGCGGATGCGCGGGTGCTCCGGATTCATGGCTCTGGTCCGGAATTCGGCCAAGGTTTCGGCGTTCACGAGCTTGCCCATGTCCTCATAATCTGCAACCTCGATTTTCTGGATTTCATGGGAGGTGCGGAAGCCGTCGAAAAAATGCATGAAAGGCACCGAGGCCTCTATGGCGCTCAGATGGGCGATCATGGCCATGTCGTGGGCTTCTTGGACCGAGTTGGAGGAAAGCATGGCAAAGCCGGTCTGACGGGTGGCGTAAATGTCCTGATGGTCGCCGAAGATGGACAGGGCGTGGCCGGCAACGGCCCGGGCCGAGACGTGGAAAACGGCCGGCAATAGTTCGCCGGAGATTTTGTACATATTCGGGATCATCAACAGCAGTCCCTGGGACGCGGTGAACGTGGTGGTCAAGGCGCCGGCGGCCAAAGACCCATGCACCGCTCCGGCCGCTCCGGCCTCGGACTGCATCTCGCGGATGGACAGTGTTTGTCCCCAGACGTTTTTGCGGCCCTTGGCGGCCCAGTCGTCGCAAACCTCGCCCATGCTCGAGGACGGGGTGATGGGATAAATGGCGGCGACTTCGCTTAGGGCATAGGCCACATAGGATGTGGCGGTGTTGCCGTCGATGCTTTGCATTTTCTTGGCCATGTGAAAACCTCCGTGGGTAATAATTTTGGATCGGGCGAGCGGCTGTATATTCGGAACGCCTTGCTCTCGCCGGGAATTGTGCCTGAGATAAGCAAAAACGAAACATGGCACATGGTCGCATACCCTGCAGGCAGAAAAAGGTGAAAGGAGGAAAATAAGAGGTATGCGTCCGGGAAAAAGATGCATTGGCTGAAAGGGTGTTTTATGCTATCGGATAATTCCGGGGCAGCGCAAGGGTTTTGCGAAAGAAATCAGCTATGGCGGGGGAAAACATCCAGGTTGCGGACATCGTTGTCAGTTCATTCCAGATTCCGACAGACTTTTTACGCTTCCATCACAAGGAGGACCCATGACTCCTAAACCGCGAACACATTCCGTCAACGTCCTTTTGCTCTATCCCGAGATTCCGGATACATTCTGGAGTTTCAAACACGCTTTGAAATTCGTGCGTAAAAAGGTCTCCTCGCCCCCGTTGGGATTGTTGACCATTGCGGCCATGCTTCCAAAGCATTGGAATTTGCGTCTGGCGGATTTGAATATCCGGGGATTGTCCAGGTACGATCTGACCTGGGCGGAGTATGTTCTGATCAGCGCCATGACCGTGCAGCGGAAATCATCCCGAGAGGCGATCAAGAGGTGCAAGGAGGCCGGCTTGACCGTGGTCGCCGGCGGTCCGCTGTTCACGGTGGAGCATGAGCATTTTCCCGAGGTTGATCATTTTGTGCTCAACGAGGCCGAACTGACCCTGCCTGAATTTTTGAAGGACTTGGCCAAGGGGAGAGCCAAACGAATTTATTCCTCGGATACGTACGCCGACATCGAAAAGGCGCCTGCTCCTCGCTGGGATCTGCTGGAAATGAAGCAGTACGCGAGCATGAGCGTCCAGTACTCCCGGGGATGCCCGTTTAATTGCGAGTTTTGCAATATCACGGCATTGTTGGGCCGTACGCCGCGCAACAAAAGCGCCCCTCAGATGATTGCCGAACTGGACAGTCTGTACAATCAGGGTTGGCGGGGCGGAGTCTTCTTTGTTGACGACAACCTGATCGGAAACAAGCGCCGGCTGAAAACCGAACTGCTGCCCGCCTTGATCAGCTGGAGAAAAAACAAAAAGGGCGTCCCCTTCGGTACCGAGGCATCCATCAACCTGGCCGACGACGAAGAACTCTTGAGCATGATGGTTCAGGCCGGCTTTGATACCGTGTTCATCGGGATTGAAACGCCCAACGAAGCCAGTTTGGCCGAATGCGGCAAAGGGCAAAACATCCGCCGCGATCTGATTCGAGACGTGAAACGCATTCAGCGCTTCGGGATCCAGGTCCAGGGAGGATTCATCGTTGGTTTTGACCATGACGAGCCAGCCATATTCACTCGCCTTGTGGATTTCATCCAAAAAAGCGGCATCGCCACAGCCATGGTCGGTCTTTTGCAGGCCCCTCCCGGCACCAGGCTTTACAACAGGCTCAAGCATGCCGGACGGCTGCAGGAAGGAATTTCCGGCGACAATGTGGATGGAACCACGAACATCCTGCCGGTCATGAATATGGAATTGCTGTGTAACGGGTACAAGGAGATCCTGAAGAACATCTATGCGCCCAAGGCCTATTACAAACGGGTGATGACCTTTCTGCGGGAGTACAACCTGCCGAGCAACAAACATCCATGGCGTATCCGGCGCATTTCCGAAAGCCTGATGGCCCTGTCCCGATCCATGATCAGCCTGGGCATCCTGGGACGGGAACGGTTCCACTACTGGAAACTCTTTTTCTGGACCTTGTTTCGCCGGCCAAAAGCCCTGCCCTTGGCCGTGACCCTGGCCATCTACGGCTATCACTTTCGGCGGGTGTGTGAATTGCGAGTCTTGTAGCAGCAAAGACATCAGCCAGCGCAATACCATGGCCCAGGGCACCCGCTTTTGCGGACTGGAACTGGCGGCCTGTCGTCTTCGGATCTTCAAGGCCATGGGGTTGGGGCTGCTTTTGCCCAGCGCGAATCCTGCCTGCACTGCTTCAAGGATCTGGTGGGGCCCGCCCCTGGCCCCATTGCAGGGCCGGCGGCCAACAGGACCGATATGCCTGCCAGGGAGGCCATAGGCCGGTTTTTCTCAGGCAGGGAAGGACACTGGAAAAATTCCAGTAAAGTCATGCTTGGTGCACGATCCGTCCGTCGAAGACGGTCATGGAGACTTGAGTGTCAGCGATGCTTGAGGGATCGACGTTAAAAATGTCCTGGTCCAGGACGATCATGTCCGCGAATTTTCCAGGGGTGACGCTGCCGTGGAGGTGGCCCAGGCCGTAGGCCCGTGCGGGGGAAATGGTGTACGCGGCCAAGGCTTCGTCCAGGCTGATCTTCTGTTCGGGATGCCAGCCGCCCCAGGGAGTCCCGTCCATTCTGGCCCTGGTCACCGCGGCCTGGATGCCCGCCAATGGAGTGGGATCGCAGACCGGGCAATCCGAGCTGAACAGCAGGGGCACCCCGGCATCGAGGATCGAGCGGAAAGCATAGGCATGGCGGCCCACCGCACCGGCGCACTGATCGATCATGTTGATGTCCAGGATCATGTTCGGCGGCTGGGCCGTGACCGGCATGTTCAGGCCGGCCAAACGGCGGATGTCCTCCTGGCGGATCACCTGGACGTGTTCAATGCGGTGCTCCAGGGCCAGGGGCGGCGCGTCTGGCAAACGCTGCTCTTGCAGTTTCTGAAACAGGGTGATCAGCTCCCGGTTGGTCCGGTCGCCGATGGCATGGACCATCACGGACAGGCCGGCCTCTTCGGCGGCTTGGGCTTCCCGGAGCATTTCGTCCGGGGACAGCACGCACAGGCCGGTGGTCTTGGTGTCCAGGTAGGGTTCGAGCATCCAGGCCGTGCGAGCGCCCATGCCGCCGTCCATGAAGTATTTCAGGTGTCCCAGACGGAGGTATTCGTCGCCTAAGCCCGTGCGCAGGCCGATTTCCGCGGCCGCGGCCCGGTTTTCTCCGGGCAGGCTGGTCCAGCAACGCAGAAGCAAGCTTCGTTCCTGACGCAGAGCCTGCCAGGCCCGGAAGGTCAGGGCGGACTCGGAGATGTTTCCGGCCAGGCGCACGTCGTGAATTCCGGTCAGGCCCAGGGCGTGCAGTCCTGCCTGGGCCTCGTGCATGACCTGCAGGACCCGGACAAAGGAGGGTTCCGGGATGGAGCTTTTCACGCAGTTTACGGCCTCCTCGCGGAGCACGCCGGTCAGTTCTCCCCGGGGATCCAGCTCGATCAGTCCGTTGGAGTTTTTCGCCGTGTCCGGTCCGACGCAAGCCAGTTCCAATGCTCGGGAATTGGCCACGGCCAAGTGCAGGTCGCAGCGCCAGATGAGCACGGGGCGGTCCGGGCAGGCTTGGTCCAGATCCTGGCGCAGGGGCAGACGGTTTTCCGGCCAATCGGATTCGTTGAAGCCCTGGCCTTGGATCCAGCCGTCCGGGGTCTCGGTCTGGTTTTGGGCTCGGAGCAGAAAGAGGCAGTGGTCCAGGCTCTGGGCCATGTTCAGCGGCACGCCCCGGCGGCCCATGGCCCATTGGTAGTAGTGGAAGTGGGAGTCCCAGAAACCGGGCAGAACAAGCCGGCCTCCCAGGTCGATGCGCCGGGTGTGCGGCCCGCCGGACAGAGGTGACCTGACCTCGGGGGAGACGTCGAGGACGGTCCTGCCCCGGACTGCCACGGAAGCGGCCCAGGGCATGTCCGGATCCATGGTGCGGATCCGCGCGTTATCCAGGATCAGTTCAGGCAGCGGCACGGGCAATTAGAGCAAAAAGCCTTGGGGAAAAGGATCGTGTTCGTCCAGGACGAATTCATGGCGCCCGGTGATCTGGGCGCTGCCGGAGATGCGCACGGCGACCGCGGGAAAATTGCCCACCGTGAGGGTCTGCTGGATGCCGGCCGTGAAGGCCGTGCCCAGGGGCCCGGTATTGACGTATTCCTGACCGGGGAACAGGCAGCCTCGGTGAGAGAGCAGGGCCAGCTTGGCCGCGGTGCCGGTGCCGCAGGGCGAGCGGTCCAGGTGGCTTTCCCCGTAGACAACCAGGCCGCTGCCTTCGCACCCGCCCGAATGACGGTAGAATTCAACGACATCCACGCTGGTCGCATCAAGGTGTTGCGGATGGGCAACATGCACCTGTTCGTTGGCCAGGTCAATAATACGCATGCCCAGGTCGACCAGTGCGCGGTGGGTCAATTCAACGGACTGCAACGCGGACTGGTCCAAGTCGACCAAGGCGAAAAAACCCCCGGCATAGACGAGATCGATGCGGATGCGCTCCAGCTGGCCGGGCACGTTGATGCCGACGTCGGTTTTAAATGCAAAGCAGGGCACCGTGGTCAAGGAAATCGAAATAACGCGACGATCCCGGACCCGGGCGACCACTGGCAGGCAGCCTGCGGGCGCGTCCACGAGCAGGTCCAGATCGTATTCGTCCTCTTCTGAAGCCTGAGGAAGTTGCAGAGCCCCGGTTTCCAAAAAGGCGGTCGCCGCGCCGATGGTGGCATGGCCGCAGAGGTGGGGATAACGGCGGGCGTCCATGTAGATCAGTCCGAAAGCGGCTCCCGGAGTAACGGGTTCGGTGACCGCCGCGGCCACCATGTCCCGGTGGCCGCGCGGTTCCCTGGTCAGGAGCAGCCGGATATGATCAAGACGGTTCTGGAAAAAGGCGCGCTTTTGGGCCATGGTCGCGCCAGGAATCGAACCGGTTCCGCCGATGATCAGCCGGGTTGGTTCGCCCGCGGTATGCGAGTCAATGGTGGTGATGCGTTGGGGGTAGAGGGCCTGGAAGGACCGGCACGTGAAGGGATTGTTCATCCTATTGCGCCGGCAGGAGGCCGCAGTGTTTCGGCGGCACGTGCACGTCCACGGCGCAGCCGATCTTCAACAGCCGCTGGTCCACGAGGTTGATCACGTGCATTTCCAGGCCGTTGTCCAGATGGACGAAGTAAATGACTTCCCCGCCCATGTAGCTGCGGTCCTTGATCAGTCCGGTGAAGCGGTTTTCCGTTCCGCCGCCGTTGATTTCACCCTTGGGCGCAACGCTCGGTTTCTGGGCCCGGATGACCAGCTCGACGCGACTGTTCTCGGCCCAGTCCTTGGGATGGGCCACCTGAAAGACAGCACCGTCATCCAGTTTGATGCGGTACAGACCGTTTTCCTGGTCGATCACGGTGCCGGGAAAGAAATTGGACGTGCCCAGAAAGTCGGCCACGAAACGGTTCACCGGGAAGTTGTAGACCTCCTCGGGCGGCCCCTCCTGCTGCAACAAGCCGTCCTGCAAGACCACGATCCGGTCGGACATGCTCAAGGCCTCGCGCTGGTCGTGGGTCACGAAGATGGTGGTCACGCCCAGCATCTGCTGCAGGTTGTCGATCTCCCGGCGCATCTCCTCGCGCAGGTTCTCGTCCAGAGCCGACAGCGGCTCGTCCATGAGCAGCACGTCCGGTTCGATGACAATGGCCCGGGCCAAGGCGATGCGCTGCTGCTGGCCCCCGGAAAGCTGGGCCGGATAGCGTTTCTCCACGCCCGGCAAACGGACCATTTCCAGGGCCGTCTTCACCTTTTCCTGGATTTCAGTCTTGGGCATGTTGCGGTACTTCAGGCCGAAGGCCACGTTGTCGAAAATGGTTTTGTGCGGGAACAGGGCGTAGTTTTGAAAGATCATGCCCAGGTTGCGCTTGTGGATGGGCACGTCGTTGACCCGTTTGCCCTTGATCAGGATGTCCCCGCCGCTGGGGTGCTCCAGGCCGGCGATCATTCTGAGAATGGTTGTCTTGCCGCACCCGGAAGGGCCGAGCAATGTCACCAGCGTGCCCTGTTCGATGTCCAGGTCAATGGGTTTTACGGCGCGGATCTTGCCAAAATTTTTGTATAGGCCCCTGAGCTGAACGGCAAAGCCGTTGGCAGTGGAATGCACGGCGAGAAACTCCCTTTGTTGCAGGTTTACGATCCATTGTCCCGCACGGGTTTTTCATCAGGCGAAGGAATGGCTCCGCTTTCCCGGGAGGAATACGTCAAGGTCGCACCTTTTTTTGCGGGGGGCCATCCCTTCGCCTGTGACAATGGATTGTTAAAGTAATTTTTTGTCCTTCAGCCACTGTTTTGCAACACTGGTCACGTCTTTATGCTCCACGTCGACATCGGCGTTGAGACGTTGCATGGAATCAGTGTCCAGGTTCTCAGCCAAAGGCTTCAGGATTTCCCTGATTTCAGGGTGCTTGTCCAAGACCTCTTTTCTCACGACCGGCGCCGGATTGTATACCGGAAAAAAGTTCTTGTCGTCATCAAGGTTGACCAGATCAAAGGCGGCAATGCGACCATCCGTGGCAAAGCCCATGGCGGAGGTGACCTGGTTGTTTCTCAAGGCCAGATAGGTCAGGCCCATATCCATCCTTTTGACGGCCCGGACCGGCATTTGGAATTCATAAAGCTCCATGAGCGCCCTGAATCCGTCAGGTCTTTCCCAGAATTCCGCCTCCAGGGCAAACGTGATGTCATCAGGTTTTTTTTCAACGTGTCGGCCAAAATCACTGATGCTTTTTACGCCCAGTTGCTCAGAGTCTTCCTTGCGCATCATGATGGTATAGGTGTTGTTGAAGTCAACCGGATCCAGCCAGACAAGGCCTTTTTCGGCGTCGGCCTCCTTGACCCACTCATAGACCTTTACCGGGTCGGTCATGATTGCGATATCCTCTTGGTTGTAAAAAACCGTATACGCCGTGCCCGTGTATTCAAAATACATATCGATTTGTTTGTTTTCCAGGGATTGCCTGGCAATCGCCGTCCCCACGCCTGTTCGCAATTCAACGTCGAATCCATGCTTTTCCAGAAGCAATTTTGCCAGTTCGGGCAGAATATATTGCTCTGTGAAATTTTTTCCACCGATAGTAATTTTTTTGTCCTGGGCCAACAGGCTGTCCGGTACCAGCAGACATGCGCAAACCAACGCTATTGCCACAACACAACATGAAACTTTTTTTTGCATGAGAAACTCCTTTGTTTAAATTTTTACGAAAGAAAAATTCACGTCGTCAGTCAGCAAGTCTGATTCCTTTTGGAATGATGATCACCCCGATGAGTTCAATCAGATAGTCGCCGATCAGGGCCAGCAGGATCACCGGAAGGGCGCCGGCCAAAAGTTTGTCCGTTTGCATCAGATTGATCCCGGTGAAAATGAGATCGCCCAGGCCGCCTGCACCGATAAGGTAGCCAAGGGCGGCGGTGCCGATATTGATGACCAGAGCAACCCTGATGCCGGTCAAGATGACGTTCATGGCGTTGGGGAGTTCGATTTGAAACAGGATTTTTCGGGGGGTCATTCCAATGCCCTTTGCTGCGTCAATGATGGCCGGAGATACGGAAAGGATGCCGGCCAGGGTGTTTCTGGCAATGGGCAGGGTTGAATAAATGAACAGGGCAAAAATCGCCGGTTTGGACCCTATTCCCAGAAAACTCATGACAATGGCCAGAACAGCCAAGGAAGGGATGGTCTGCCCAAGCCCGATGACATACATGACAATCCCGGCGTATTTTTTGAATTTTTTTCTGGAAACAAATATGCCCGCGGCCAGGCCGGTTACAATGGCCATGCCCATGCTGATCAAAACAAGGTGCAGGTGTTGCCTGACAAGGAACAATACATATTCCTGCTCCCAGGGATCGGAATAATATTCTATCAGGCCGACCCGTTCAGCACCAATTCCCATGATGAAGAACAGGGCCAGGAGAAAAAAGCGATACCCTTTTGTTGTTGTACTCATCGACAGATCCTCAAATTTTCAAGCCTTTGGGAGTAAGCAGCCGCTCCAAGGAACTCATGCCCAAGTCCACGAAGACAGCCAGGAGCGAAACACCCAAGGCGCCCGTCAGAATCATGGCCTCGTGTGAACGGGCGATTCCCTGCTGAATGAATACGCCAAGTCCGCCCGCGCCGACATAGGCGGCAATCGCGGCGATGCCAATGTTCATGACCGCGGCGGTTTTGAGGCCGGCCAGGATGACGGGTACGGCCAATGGGATTTCAACTTCCCGCAACAGTTGCCATTTGGTCATGCCCATGCCTTTTCCGGCGTCCACCAAAGCCGGGTCCACGTTTTTTATGGCGATGTAGGTGTTCCGGATGATTGGCAATAGGGAGTACAGCACCAGGGCGATGACCGCGGGGACCTTGCCCAGACCATGGCCGACAAGGGCAAGAACCGGAAGCATCAGGCCGAACAGGGCAATGGAAGGAACGGTCATGATGATATTGGCTCCACCAAGGACTTTCTGGGCCAATTCCTTTTTTTTGGTGATCAAAACGCCCAAAGGCACGCCTATGCACATGGCGATAACCAGGGACAGGGCGACCAGCCAGACGTGCTCCCAGAGCAGAAAAAAAGTCCTGGAAAGATTTTGATCAAGAAAAGTCAGCAGATCCATAATAGTTATCCTCGTTACTCGTCATGATCATCCGCGTAGAGTTCCAAAATGGCCTTTTGAATGTTTTTGTAGCTGATGGTTCCAGCAAATTTGCCATCGTCGTCCATGACGGGAAAATTCATCACATCATGCAAAAGCATGGCTGATAGGGCGTCCCGCAATGGTTCTCTGGTGCCCAGTTCCTCGGGAAAGCTTTCAGCCAGGTCCTTGAGCTTCCCCTGCTCGTATTTGAGAAGCTTTGGCGTGACATGACCCAGGACTTTGTCTCCCTTAAGCACGATGGCAAACTTTAATCCTTGTTCCTCCATCATTTTCAGGGTTTCCTCGGCATTGCTTTCAGCCTGAACGATATTCTTGGGATGGGGGTTGATGGCGTCTCGAATTTTTAACAATCCAAGAACCTTGAGTGCCCTGTCCGCGCCCACGAAGTCCGATACGAACTTGTTGGCCGGGCGCATCAGAATGACTTCCGGGGTGTCAAATTGAACAAGTTTCCCGTCCTTGAATATGGCGATTTTGTCAGCCATTTTTATCGCTTCGTGGATGTCGTGAGAAACAAAGGCGATGGTTTTTTTGAGTTTGGCCTGAAGCTTCAAGAATTCATCCTGGATCTGGTTTCTGTTGATGGGATCGATGGCTCCGAAGGGTTCGTCCATGAGCAAAATTTCCGGGTCGGCGGCCAACCCCCTGGCCACGCCGACCCTTTGCTGCTGTCCGCCGGACAGTTCCACGGGGTAGCGGTCCCGATAGATTTTCGGGTCCAGTTTTACCAGATGCAAAAGTTCGTCAGTCCGGTCCTTGATCTTTTCTTTGTTCCACTTGAGCATTTTGGGGACAACGGCGACATTGTCGGCAATGGTTTTATTGGGGAAAAGCCCTATTTGCTGGATGACATACCCCATGCTGAGCCTGAGTTTTTGGGGATTCACGTCCATGATGTTCTTTTCGGCAACGCGGATGTTGCCGCTGGATATGCTCTCGAGCCTGTTGGTCATTCGCAAAAGAGTTGTTTTGCCGCATCCTGACGGCCCCAGAAAAACAGCGGTTTCCCCCTGTTTGATCTCAAAAGTGACGTTGTCGTTGGCCGTGACCGCGTTTTTTCCCACTCCGAAAAATTTGGTCACGGAATCGTATTCAATCATATTCCACTCCGCTGCATGCTGTTTTGTGTGTTATATCGCCAGGATGTATTCTTTTCTTGTTTCGAGCGTGCATGCGTGGTGTCGCTCAACGGGGACGCATGGCGATGCGCCCCCGTTGTTCCCTGGTTTGTTTTTCCGGGAAATCTTTATTTCCGGATGGGAACTAACTCGTGGCCATGATCCGATCCCACTGCTCGGCCCACTCCACCTGCTTGCTGTTCCAGTAGATGGGATCGGCGAACAGATAGCCTTCCAGCTTGCCGGTGGGGTCAAAGGCCGGCAGCTTGCGGATGCTTTCCGGCAGATCCACTTTGGAGGGATCCAGACTGGGCGGATACATCTGGCCTTCGGCCACGGCAATGGAGGCCTCAGGCGCGAGCATGAAGTCCAGCAGTTGCTGGGCCACGTTCAGATCCGTGCCCTTCATTACGAAGATGCATTCCTGCCAGGAGTAGCAGTTTTTCGGGGCCAAAAAGCCGATGGGGTAGCCTTCGCTTTGCAAGTGGGCGACCCGGCCGGACCAGGCCACGGTGGCATGGATTTCCTCGCCGGCCAAAAGACTCATCAGCTCCGCGCCGGAGCCCCAGTATTTCTTGACCATGGCCACCTGGGCGCGCAAGGCGTCCCACACTGCCTTGATGTCCTGGATGTCGTTGGGGTTCTGGCCGGTATGCAGGGCTGCGTACCAGATGTTCGTGCGCCACTCGCCCCAGCTGCCCAGGTTGCCTCGCACGCTCTCGTCCCAGAGCAGAGAGGCGCCCAGCTCCTCGGCCTTTTCCTTGGGGATGTATTTGGTGTTGTAGGCGATGCCGGTCTGCCCCAGGTTGTAGGGCACGGCGGACAGGGCATTCGGGGTGATTTTGCGGTACGGTGTAATCATCGACTCCATGACCAGAGCCAGATTGGGGATTTTGCTCTCATCCAAAGCGGAATGGAATTCCAGCCCGACATAGCGGGCGTAGTCGAACACGCCGCTCAAGTGGGCCAGGTTGAACTCGCCGCCCGGTGGAAACGAGGCGATGACGCGGGTCAGATAGGTGTCCATGTCGCCGAATTCGCCGTCAATGACGCGCACGCCGGTGGCCTTGGTGAACGGGTCGAAGGCATGCCGTCGGAAGGCCTGGGAGGTGGTTCCGCCCCAGCCGTCAAAGCGGATGGAGCCCTGGGCCAGGGCCTTGCTCATCATGCTGAAGGGACCGCCCACCAAACCGGCGGCAACGCCGGCCAAAGCACAGTACTTGACGAAATCCCGGCGGGAAAGGTCGCCGGCCAAATGGCGTTCATGAACATCTTTGAGTTGTTTTTTCATGGTGTCCTCCTGGTTCAAAGGTTCAAGGGTTCAAAGGTTCAAGGGTTCAACGGTTCAAGAGTTCGATGGTTCGAGGGTTCATGGTTCAACGGTTCAGCGGTTAAGTCGTTCATGGTTGAGAAGGCAAGGTTTGCAGGGCTGATTGCGGTTGAGGGTTTCGCAGTTTTGTTGGGGGCCTGAATGTTGAAAACTCCACCCGTTGAATTGTGCCTAACTCTTTGAAAACCTCCTGATGAAGTATCCTGCCAAAAGCGGGATCATGATGGTGAAGACGATCATCACCGTGCCCAGGGCGTTGATCTCCGGGCTGACGGAATGCCTGAGCATGCCGAAAATGCGTACGGGTACGGTCTGGTGTTCCGCCGTGGCCCAGAACAGGGTGGCGGTGATGTCGTCAAAGGAAATGGTGAACGAAAACAGCATGCCGGCAAGGACCGCAGGCATGAGCAGGGGCAGGGTGACCTCCTTGAAGGTTTGCAGCGGGTTGGCGCCCAAAGACAGGGCCGCTTCCTCGTAGACCCGCTTGATGCTGACCATGCGGGCCTGCACGATGAGCAGAACATAGGGCAGGGTCAGGACCACGTGGCCGGCCAAGAGCAGGGCGAAGCTCTTGGGCTGCTGCAGCCAGCGGATGAACAGCAGCAGGGCCACGCCCAGGACCACCTCGGGAATCATGATCGGTGCCAGAAGCAGGGTGTTCAAGGTGTTCTTGCCCTTGAAGCGGTAGCGCACAAAGGCCATGGCCGCGGGCACTGCAATGGCCGAGGCGATCAGCGCGGTCAGCGTGCCCAGGACAATGGAGTTTTTGAAGGCCCGCAGGATGGATTCGTTCTGGGCCAGTTGGGCATACCACTTCAGGCTGAAGCCCTGCATCGGAAAGCTGGCGAATTGCTGCGGGTTGAAGGACAGAACCACGACCACGGCAATGGGCAGGAACATGAACACGTAGACCAGGATGGTGTACAACCTGATCAAGGACCAGCCGGATACTTTCAGTTTCATGGCGTCTATCCTTTAAAGGCCTTGAACAGCGTGTTGATGCCCAGGTAGCGGTTGTAGGTCCAAACGATGCAGCCCAGAAGCAGCAAAAGGATCACGCTGATGGCCGAGCCAAAGGGCCAGTCCAGGGTGCCGATGACCCGCTTGAAGATCAGGTTGGCGATCATTTCGTTGCCCGGCCCGCCCAAGATCATGGGCGGCAAATAAGTGCCGGCCGTGAGTACGAACACCAGCAGGCAGCCGGCGCTGACCCCGGGCAGGCTCAAGGGCAGGGTGACTTCCTTGAACGCCTGCCATTCATTACAGCCCATGCTGCGAGCCGCTTCCAGCAGGTTCTTGTCGATGGCCTCCAGACTGACGAAAATATTCAGGATCATGAACGGCAGCAGATACTGGATCAGGCCCATGAGCACGGCGGCCTCGTTGTACAGCAGGGACAGGGGTTCGGAGATCACCCCCAGGCGCATCAGGGTGTGGTTCAGAAAGCCCGTGGTTCCCAGGATGTTGATCCAGCTCATGGTCCGGATGATGAAGCTGATCCAGAAGGGGATCATGATCAGCAGGATCAAGGCCCTGCGGTAGCGGGATTTGCTGCGGTAGAAGAAATAGGCCGGAACATAGCCCATGACCAGGCAGAGGAAGACGCAGATCACGGCAACACGCAAGGTCCGGAAAAGAATGGTCGGGTAGAACAGATCTTCGAAAAAACGGGCGTAATTGCCGAACTGAAAGGCCGGGATCACCGCTCCGGTGGGGGCGCGCAGCCAGAAACTGTAAACCACCACGAACAGCACCGGCACGACAAGCAGCAGGAACACGGCTGTCAGGGACGGTGAAAGCAGTAGCCAGGGTCGAAGCTTGTTCTCCTTCATGTTGTTTCCTCGGGGCGCAACGACAGATACCAGACATGCATGCTTTCCAGGTCTCCGGCGATATGGGTGTTGTTGGGCAAAGTTCCGCCAAAAACGTATCCGGCCCGGGCAAAGGTGATGTTCATGCCGAAGGACGCGGCCCGGGCAATGGTGTACAGGGTGCACAGGCCGGCTTGTTGCATTTTTCGGCCCATGTGCTCCAACAAGGCCCCGGCGAGCTTGCGGCCGCGGTATTCCGGCAGAGTGGCGAAATCAGTCATTTCCGCGGCGGCCAGGGTAAAGTCCATCTCGGCCGAGGCCAGGGCCACGGGTCGGCCATGCACCAGGACTCCGTAGTAGCGCACGTTTGTAGCCATGGACCGGCGCAGATAGTCCGGGTCGAAGATGGGAAAGGGATAGGAATCAAACACCGCGGCGTACAGGGCGGCCATGTGTTCGGTCTGATCCGGCGTCATCCGGACAATGGCGGCGTCGCGGGGCAGGCGGGGTCGGCTGAGGGTAGCGGCCTTGGCGTGAGCCGTCTCCAGAACGTCGGCCAACATTTGCGGGTCTTCCGGACGTTTGCGCCAATCGGCAAAGTAGCGGCCCAGAAAAGCGCCCCCTTCGCGTCCGTTGAACATTCCGGGAACAAAGGCTTCAGTGCTGAACCCGGATCGGGTGAACCGGGGGGCCATGGTTTCCTGTACCTTGGCGAAGATTTTGGTGTACCCGTGCTCTCGAGCCAGTTGTTCCAATCTGGGCACGATGTCCGGTTCGTCTTGGGGCGCCAGGTGCATCAGGTAGGCCCGTTTGTTCAACGGGCCGTGCTGGACCAAGGAGTTGCCGATATGTTCCAGAGTGTCGGTCGGCCTGGACGCGATAGGGCGGCTTAAAGAAGCCGCACCTGTTAGTGGAGCACGGCAATGACGGCTGGTAGAATTCGATTTTAGCTTCATCGAAACTTCCTTTCCGGTCTCGCAGGACAAAGCCGTTGCATGAGAGGGCAAGCATGATTGCTGAAAATGTTTGGCAACGGGTTTGTTCGGCAGGGCCGGGATCGGTGGGACAGTCGATCAATCCATAATCGAACCCGACCGGCTTTCGGCAGTCTCGGATTTACCCAATCAGGGGATGGCCCCGTGCTAGGCGACATGGTTTCTGCGCTCCATACGGGCGTTGTCGCTGGGGGTCAGGCTGCACGTGTCGTCCCAGTCCGAGAGCAGCTTTTCAATGCCCACGCATTGCTCCACGGCGTCGTCCTCCTTGAGCTGGAGGTTGCAGGCCTCGCAGTTGCGATCGCAGAAATGGGTCTCGAATCGTTCCGGCTCGGAGTAAGTGGTGATCACGCCCTCGAAATTGCGCAGGATGACCTTGTTGGCGCCCCAGGATACAATGTAGTTGGGCATGACCGGGATCTTGCCGCCGCCGCCTGGCGCGTCAATGACGTAGGTGGGCACGGCAAAGCCGCTGGTGTGGCCGCGCAGGCTCTCCATGATCTCGATGCCTTTGCCCACGGGGGTGCGGAAATGGCTCAGGCCCTCGGAAAGGTCGCACTGGTAGAGATAATAGGGGCGGACCCGGTTCTTGACCAATTTCTGGTTCAAGGTGCGGATCAACCGCTGGCAGTCGTTGACCCCGGCCAGCAACACGCTCTGGTTGCCCAGGGGGATGCCCGCGTCGGCCAGGCGGGCCAGGGCTGATCTGGAGGTGACCGTGATTTCCCGGGGATGGTTGAAGTGGGTGTTCAGCCACAGCGGATGATGCTTTTTGAGCATGCGCACCAGATCGTCGGTGATGCGGTAGGGCAGGACCACGGGCATGCGTGTGCCGATGCGCACCACTTCCACGTGGTCGATGGTCCGCAATTCCCCGAGAATCCAGTCCAGGCGCTCGTCTGAAAGCATCAGGGGATCGCCTCCGGAGAGCAGCACGTCCCTGACCTGCGGGGTGTTGCGGATATATTTGATTCCTCGTTGCAATTCCCTCTTGCCGGGCACGGATTCACGATCCAAATCCCCGACCTTGCGTTTGCGCGTGCAGTGGCGGCAGTACATGGAGCAGATGTTGCTGATATGGAACAACACCCGATCCGGGTAGCGATGGGTGATGTTCGGAGCCGGACTGTCCTCGTCCTCGTGCAGGGGATCGATCATGTCGTGGCGGCTGACCACCAACTCTTTGGGGGAGGGAAAAGCTTGTCGGAAGACAGGATCGTTTTCATAGTCCGTCGGATCGATCAGGGACAGATAGTAGGGCGTCACGGACATGGGAAACTTGTCCGTGGTCTGGGCAAAGGCGCGGCGCTGCAGATCCGGAAAGTGCACGCCCAGGAGCCGTTCAAAGGTGACTATGTCCTTGACGGCGTTGCGGATGTGCCATTTCCAGTCGGTCCATTGGGATTTCCAGTCGGTCGGTGGCGGGCTGTTCAGGGAATCGGAGCGGCCCTGAATCTTTGGGCCGGCGGTTTTGCTTTGCTGTTCAAGGGGTGAATGCCTGTGCGGGCTGGTCAATTTGTAAGTCATTCGTTTGGCGGCCTTGTGTTGCCGCTTGCTGATCTGGTCCATTTTCCTCCCTTGTTGCAGTGGTTGGAGGACGTAAAATAACGCCTCTTTCACAGCATGGAACTAAAACAGGGTTGGAAAGACAAGGCAAGGTGGGATAATGGGCACTTATCGGGTATTTATGCATACCCGATAAGCATTATTCCAGCAATTCCTGCTGGTGCAGAAAGGAGAAGAGCGAAATTCTCCGGCCCTTGAGGCCGAGTTTGCGGCGGATGTTCTTGCGGTGGGTCTGGATGGTGTCAAAGGAGGCGTTGAGCAGTTCGGCAATGTCCTTGGTGGCGCTGCCAAGGCGGATCAGTTTGCAGATTTCGATTTCCCGCGGGGTCAGTCTGATGAGCAGGGGAGACATGCCCTTGGATGATCCGGCGGTCATTTCCTGGAGGCGTTCCTGGATCATTGTCTTGAGCGTGTTGCGCAGCTCCGGTGAGGCTTCTGAAGCCATGCGGTCCAAGGCCGGAAGAAAATCCTCCCGAATCTCCCGGAGCACTTCCCGGCGCACCTCGCGTTTTTCTTTTTCCGTGGAGCGGACCACGTTGCGCAATGCCAGGTTCATCCCTTCCACTTCTGCTTTCTTGCGGCGCAGGCCTTTCTCCAAAAGCGTCCGTGCGGTCAGATCCCGCAGAGCCAAATGGAACAGGGCAAAGCCTTCCAGGTCAATGCGCCAGAGCGTGGCTTCCACGGGCCGTTCAATTTTTCCGGTGGTCAGACAGGTCCTGCGGGAGGTCCATCGGGCGCCGTCTTTCAAGGTGGAGAACCTTTTTTCCACCTTTTTCCAGTCCTGGGAACTGAACAGGGTTTTGGCTTCCCGTCCGTACAGCCCCAGTTTTTCGGGGTCCAGCAGCTCCGACGCCATGGGGTTGGCCGCGTATACAAGGTGGTCTTCACACAGCAAAAGCATGGCGTCCTGAACCCCGTCGAACATGGCGCCAAACAACTGGATGGAATTTTCCAGAGCCTGGATGTTTTCCCCGATGCGTTCTTTATAAGAGTCGCGAAGTTTCTGCAGGGATTTGATGTTCGTGGCCAGGACGACAAAGCCATTTGGCGAAAAAAAGGTCGGCAGCGGAATGATCCGCAGGATCCATGCGCCCTTGCCGCTGGGGGAGGAAACTCTGTGGACGCGGTTTACGGGATAGCGGGCCAAGGTTTGATTCAAATCCTCGGTTTTCAGATTCAATACGTTCCAGAAAGGTTGGCCCACCGGATTTTTTGGAAATTCGTCAGGACCACTGGCGTTGCTCGCCAACACCGTGCCCAATGGATCGGCAAACAGCACGTGGTCACTGAAAGCTCTCACAACAGTGGACAGTTCACCGGAAAAGCGTGTTCGGCCAGGTGCGGGCTGCGTCACCGGGGCGCTGCGTCGGGAAGAGCCTGTGTTGCCTGTCATGCTGTTTCAGAAGATCCTGGAGAGTGGGGCGGCTTGCATTGGATTTTTGGAATCACGCATTGCCATGGCCAAGGAAAAAGGCCGGATTGGTGCGCACGGTCATGCCCATCACCGGGACCACCGGGCGGCCATGTTCTTCCCTGGCTCCCCCGGGCCATGAAAAATCCGGATACATACGTTGAAAGAGCTTTTTGGCGTAAGGCCCAAGGCGCATGAAAACCCGCTTGTCTTCGGTCTGCACGATGCGCGCGTTGAGATTGAAATCCGCGTCCCCGAGCACTGTTTTGACCACGTACAAGGGCACTTCCCGACCGCTTTCGTGGCGGCGCAGATGCGTGGCGATGTCGATCACCGTGGCGGCGTCGATGGGTTGGTCCGCGTTCCATTTATCCTGGACGGGCAGTCCGGCCACGTAGAGGTTTTGCAGCTCGATGCCGATCTGGCGGCAGTTGTAGCAGATGCGCTTCATTTCCTCGGGCGAGTCGTTGATCCCGGCCAGCAGAACAATATTGTTGTAGACCGTGACGCCGCAATTGATCAGCCGGCGGATGATCTCGCCGTGCACCAGACGAAATTCGCTGGAATGGACGAACTGGGTTTCCAGCTCCAGGCGGGTCGGGGCGGCCGGGTCAAGGGCGTTCAGGACAGTGAGTTCAGCGATCACCTCATCGGTGAAGGCTTCGGGTTCGTAGGCGAACATCAGGCTGCGCACGCGCAACGCCGTCACATGGGCGATGTCTTGCAGGGCGACGGCGAAGTCGCGGACCGCGGGCAGATAGTCGAGGATCCGGCCTTCAGCTGCCAGCACCACATCCGTGATGTCCGTGTTGTTGCGGATATAGTCCACAATGGCCGGCAGCTGGTCGTGCGCGGCAACGTCCACCTCGGCCTGGGCCAGGTGCGTGCGCTGCACCCAGGCCAGACCGGTGGGCACGATGCTTTGCAGAATGCGTGAATCCCGGCGAATGATTTCCTGGACCCGGCTCAAGGCATCCGGGTCGAAATCGCTTACGGGCGGGGCGGGTTCCGAAAGGCGGCCAAGGTAGAGGGAGTCGTCCCCGATTCCGGCCATGAACAGGGTGTCCAGCGTGCCCCCTGGGTCGACCCTGCTGGTTTCCAGGGCAAAGCGCGGGGCGAATTCCCTGAAATACTGCTCAGTATACGGGGTGCGGAGCCAAAGCATTTCCGGATCATCCCGGCTTTGTTCCACAGCCCAGCCGCTGGTGTTCCAGTCGATCTTGCCGATTCTTGTGGCCGTGCAGAAGATGGGCATGGCCCGATCCGGGAGGTGGCCGCGCAGATGGGCCGAGGCGGCGTGTCCGACCGAAAGGGGGGTCCAGTAGATGTTGTTGCCCTGGATGGGACTGCATGGAATATAGACGTAATGCAGCTCCGAGCCCACGGCTCGCAACTGGGCGTACAACCGGGTCAGTTCCTCGCCGCTGTCGTTGCAGTCCTTTAAAAACGGGGTCTGGGTGTACACGCTCACCCCGCCGCGCACCAGCCTGGCAATAATCTCCAGGCTGTGATGGGAAATCTCGTCCGGATGGATGAAGTGGGTGGCGATCTCGATTTTCTTGCCGGTTTTTTGCAGGTCCCGGTTCCGGTGGATCAAATAGTTCAGCCAGAACTCCTTTCGGGCGAAGAACAGGGAAGGATAGTAGGAGATGCACCGGGAGGCGATGCGGATGGTCTGGATGTGCGGGATGGCGGCCAATCCGGCCACGGCGCAAGTCAGGGTGGTTTTGTTCATCAGCGGTTCCCCGCCGGTGAGCACGATTTCCTTGATCCGGGGGGAGGCCGCTATGTAATCCAGAGCCTTTTGCACGTCCTTCACCGTGGGCGCGGCCTGGTTGCGGCAGTCCTTGTGCTTGCGGAAACAGAATCGGCAGTAAACCGGGCAGCTCATGTGCAGCACGAAGATGGGCCGGTTCTGGTACATTTGTTCCAGCAGACCCTGATGAAACTGACCGATCCAGGTGTTTTTAAGGCCGGTTTCATCCAGCTCCTGGACAAAGGGCATGAACTGATAGGCCACGTGGCGGGAGAGCCGGGCCTGGCGCAGGACATGACGGGACAGTCTGACCGGGTAGGTGTCGATGACGGTTTGCAGGTCCTCGCGTTCGGCCTGGGGAACGACGGTGTTGGTCAATTCCTCGTACTGCCGCACGCTGCGCACCGTGACAAACCCGTCCCCGGGCAGGACGACTTCCAGAAGGGCCAGAACGAACCGTTCAGGCAGCGCAATGCCGGATACGGCCACTTCGGTTTGTCCGTCGTGGCGCAGCACGGCCACTTGATCCAGGACATTCTTAAAAAAGGAGGCTTCATTTTTTTCGCAGGCGCGCAATAGGTTTCCGAACCGATCCCCGTCCCGGATCACGGCGTAAAAATTCCTGCCCAGAAAAAACTCCGCGCCCCACTGCTGGAGAAAATCGATTGCCCGGGAACGCAACTGTTCCAGGGGAACCTCAACGCGTTGCCCGGAAGGGACGAATCGAACTGAAAATGTTTTCACGCAATGCCGCCTTTGGACTTGAAGATGAACAGCCCGTTTCGATCAAAAAGCTTTTATGCAGAGTCTTCTTTTTTGGAAATTTCGGTTTTGCGGGGCCGGCGGCGTTTTTTCCCGGGGCCGGTTTTAGATTTCGCATCCCCGCGGGCCATGGACTTCACGCCCTGCATGTCTTTGGGCTTTGCTTCGGGCTGCGGGGCCGCGGTGTTCATGGACTGCTGATAGAACTCGTCCAGGAGCAGGGCCAGCAAAGAAGCGTTGTCCTCTTCCCGGGCGAATTCGTGGGCCAGAGAGGAAAACCGGGCCGCCCGTTCCTTCTGAATGAAGGACAGCTTGCGGCGCTTGTTTTCCAGCATCACGGCGATGCGGTTTCCCAGCACGGCAATGACGTCCTCTTCCTCGGGGGCCGGGCGCTCCAGCATTTTGATGTTGAACCGGGCCGCGATGCGGCCCAGCTCGATTTTTTCCATCAGATCCACCAGGGTGATCACCGTGCCCGACGCCCCGGCCCGGCCCGTGCGTCCGGCCCGATGGATATAGGATTCCGGGTCCTCCGGGGACTCGAAGAGAAAAACATGGGACAGTCCCGGAATGTCGATGCCCCGGCCGGCCACGTCCGTGGCCACGAGAAAGCGCAGGTTGCCCGCGCGGATGCGGGCCAGGACCTGTTCGCGTTTGTTTTGGGAGAGATTGGAGGAAATGTCCTCGGCGTCGAACCCGTATTGCTGAAGCACGGCCGTGACATATTCCACGTTGTTCTTGGTATTGCAGAAGATGATCGCGGAGGTGGGGTTTTCCATCTCCAGCAGACGGATCAGGACGCGATCGCGCTGCATGCGCGGGACCACGCAAAAGACGTGCTCGATCTCGGCGATGTAGATCTGGTCCCCGGACAGCCCCAGAAAAGCAGGTTTATGCAGGAATTCCTCGGCCAGGCGGAGCACGCTTTCCGGATAGGTGGCCGAGAACATGAACGCGTCCGCCCGCCGGCGCGGCAAATAGCGCTGCAGTTCGCGCATGTCCGGGTAGAAACCAACGGAGAGCATCCGGTCGGCCTCGTCAAAGATGAGCACCCGCAGATGATCCAGGTCCAAGCTGCGATTGAGCAAGTGGTCCAGGATCCGGCCCGGTGTGCCCACCAGCAGGTGGGCGCCCTGGCGGAACGCATCGATCTGGGCCTGATACCCGACGCCGCCGTAGACCGGAACCACATGCAATCCGGTGTCTCCGGCCAGCAGCCCGGCCTCCTCGGCCACCTGGCGAGCCAGTTCACGAGTGGGAACCAGGACCAGGGCCTGGCATTGCGTTTTTTGCGGATCCAGGCGCTGCAAAAGGGGCAGAATGAACGCACCGGTCTTGCCGCTGCCGGTGCGGGCCTGGACCATGACGTCCTTTCCGGCCAGCACGTAGGGCATGGCCTTTTGCTGGACCGGCATCAGGTCGGTCCAGCCGGCCCGTGCACAGGCCTGTTGCAGGGAGGGCGAAAGGCTGTCGAGGGTCAAATCCTGGAGAAGAGGTTCGGTGGGTTGCGTGGTGTCAGTGGTGGTGCTGGGCGAATTTGCATTGTTCATTGGGTTCATTTTGTTCATTTCATCCATTTTGCTGATGCGTGGTGTAGCTTATGCAGTTCATTGAATACAACGGCTACCAGTCCAAGGTCGTCTTCCAGGCCGCGGCCAAATCCTCCACCCTTGCGTCGATCAAGGGTTTGTCATGTTGGCATACTCGCAGGACCGGTTCAGCCATCACGTGACCGATACATCCCAGGTGATGGCCCGTGAACAGGGCTTCAAAGGCCGCGGCCCGGTCCGGGGCCACGCAGACCAGGAGCCTGCCGGCGGATTCGCTGTAAAGCAGCGTTTCCAAAGAGAGATTTCCTGGGCACGCCGGGGCGGAAGCCAGGTCGACGGCGGCGCCCAGCCGGCCGGCAATGGCCATTTCCGCCAGGGCCACGCCCAGACCGCCGTCGGAAAGATCGTGGGCCGCATGGACCAGCCCGGTTTTGATGGCCTGATGCAGGGTCGCATATCTGGTCCGGTTGGCCAGGGCGTCCACCTGGGGGACCTCGCCTCCGGCCAGCCCCAATTCCGCGGCCAGTTCGCTGCCGCCCAACTCGTTCCTGGTCAGCCCCAAGAGGTAGATCAGGTCACCGGGAGTTTTGAAGTCCGAGGTGACGCAGGCGGTCACGTCGTCCACCACGCCGATCAGGGAAAAAAGGATCGTGGGGGGCACGGAGATTTTCACGCCGCCCACGGAGTAGTCGTTCTTCATGGAGTCCTTGCCCGAGACGCAGGGCACCCCGAATGCCAGGCAGAAATGAGCCAGGGCCTGGTTGGCCCGGACCAGCTGGGCCAGCTTGAAACGGCCGTCCGGGTTTTTTTCGGACTGCACGGGATCGCACCAGCAGAAATTGTCCACCCCGGCCATGCGTGCGGGGTCCGCGCCCACGGCCACGGCATTGCGCACAGCTTCATCCACGGCGTTGGCCGTCATCCAGTAGGTGTCCAGGTCGCTGAATTTGGGGCAGATGCCGTGGGAGACCACGAGTCCCTGATTCGAATCCAGGACCGGACGAAGCACGGCCGCGTCCATGGGGCCGTCGCATTGTGCGCCCATGAGCGGCTTGATCACACTGCCGCCCTGGACCTCATGGTCGTACTGGCGAATGATATATTCCTTGCTGCACACGTTGAGCCGGCCCAGCATCCGCTGGAGCAGGCCGGTTTGGTCGGCCTGAACGGGAACAGCCTCGGCCTGCGTCCGGCTCGGTGCGGGCCAGACGGCCGCAAGGCGCATCTGGGGCGCGCCGTCGTGCAGAAAGTCCATGTCCAGGCAGGCGACCGTACGCTGGGCAAAGCGCACGTGAAACAGGCCGGAATCCGTAAAGCGGCCCAGGGCCGTGGCTTCCACATCCATGCGCCGGGCCAAATCGAGAAACGTGTCCAGGTGCTCGGGCGGCACGGCCGCGGTCATTCGTTCCTGGGCTTCGGACAAAAGGATCTCCCAGGGCTTAAGCCCGTCGTATTTCAGCGGCGCCAGGCTTAAGTCCAGATCACAGCCGCCGGTATCGCGGGCCATTTCACCCACGGAAGAACTCAACCCTCCGGCGCCGTTGTCCGTGATGGCCCGGTACAGACCCGTGTCCCTGGCCTGCATCAGGAAATCGTACATCTTGCGTTGGGTGATGGGGTCGCCGATCTGCACGGCCGTGGCTGGCGAGTCCTCATGCAGTTCCTCCGAGGAAAAGGTGGCGCCGTGGATACCGTCCTTGCCGATGCGGCCGCCGATCATGACTATCGCGTCCCCGACCGCCGCGCTTTTGACATGGCTCGGTCGGCCCTGGATCACGGCCGGCATGACGCCCACGGTGCCGCAGAAGATCAGCGGTTTGCCCAGGAAGCGTTCATGGAAGACCAAGGAGCCGTTGACCGTGGGGATGCCGGACTTGTTGCCGCCGTGTTCCACGCCTTCGCGCACTCCCTCCAACACCCGGCGCGGATGCAGCAGGCGCGGGGGCAGGGGCTGGTCGTGAAAGGGAGAGGCCAGGCAGAAGACGTCGGTGTTGCAGAGCAGGTTCGCGCCCAGGCCGGTGCCCATGGGATCCCGGTTCACACCCACGATGCCGGTCAAGGCCCCGCCGTAGGGGTCCAGGGCCGAGGGGCTGTTGTGGGTTTCCACCTTGACGCAGACGTTGACGTCCTCGGAAAAGCGGATCACCCCGGCATTGTCCTTGAACACGGACAAACAGAAGTCGTCGGGTCCCATGCGGCGGCGGAGCAGGGCCGTGGTATCCTGGATATAGGTTTTGTACAGGCTGTTGACGGTTTGAAAAGTGTGTGCGGCCTGATTCTGGTAGTTGATTTGAGCGTTGAAGATTTTGTGTTTGCAGTGTTCGGACCAGGTCTGGGCCAGGGCTTCCAGTTCCACGTCCGTGGGTTGGGTCGGCAGGCCCAGGGCAATTCGCGACGCGGCAACGTCCGGCTGCTCGTAGTAGGTGCGGATGGCCTGCATTTCCTCCAGGCTCAGGGCCAGGACCCCGGCCCGGCTGATGTCCGTCAGCTCCGTGTCGCTGAGGCCGGAGAGGACCACGGTGGCCACGGCGGCGCTGGGTTTGCCCGCGACCTGGGCGGCCTGGGCCGGGAAACCCGGGGAAACGGCCCACTCTTTCCGACTTTTGTAGGCAAAGCGATGGATCAGTTCATTGGCCAGCAGATCCACGGCGATGCGCCGCACGTCGGCCTCGGTCAGGGATCCGGACAGCAGATAACGGGTGGAGGTGTAGACGGCGAAGTCGCGGGGAAGTGGCCTGGACAGGTCCAGGACCATGGCCACGCTTTGGGTCGCGGTGCGTCCTTCGTTGTCCGTGACCCCGGGGCGGAAGCCCACTTCCAGGGTCCAGTCGAAATCACCGGGCAGGGGATCAAGGGAAGCGACCTGCAAGACCGGGTCGTCCAGTACGTGCGCCGCCAGGACCTGGCGAATTTGCGCCTCGTCCAGCCCGGCCACGGTGAACACCTTGACCGTGCGCACCTCGCGCAGGCTCAGGCCGATTTCGCTGGTGATCTTGCGGCAAATTCGGCGGCCTTGCACGTCCATGATCTGGGGTCGCGGCCCCACTTCCACGCGCCAAAGCATTCGCTCTGCTCCTGTTTCTTTTGTATAGGGGTGAGGCGATGTCCCTGCATTGAAAACCGACAGTGTGGGCATCCGGAAACACAAGGGTCTTCTGATGGGTCTCCTACTTCGCTTCGATGATCCGGTCCCCTCCGGCCTTCTTGGCTGCGTATGACGCCCGGTCCGCCCGGTTGAGCAGCTGCTGGGGGGACTCCTGCAGATCAAACTGCGCCAATCCGATGCTGAGACCAATGCTTCCCTGGAAACGGTCCTCCATGGCCTGCATGATGCGTTCGGCAAGATGGCGCAACTGGTGCATCTCGGTTTCGTTGGCCAACACGGCGAATTCATCGCCTCCGTAGCGGGCGGGAAAATCCATCCCCTTGCGGACGATTTTGCGCAATAATTTGCCGATGTCCCGCAAGGCCGCGTCACCGGCCTGGTGCCCTTGGGTGTCGTTGATGTTCTTGAAACGATCCAGGTCGAAAAAAATCAAACCCAGGGGGCGCTTGGAGCGGCGGATCCGGCTGGTTTCCCTGTCCAGGATCTCCAGAAAATGCCGTTGGTTGAACAGACCCGTGAGGTCGTCGAACATGGCCTGTTGCCGCAGTTTTTCCTCCAGCCTGCGAACCGTGCTCAAATCCCGGCCCACGACCAGGTATTCCCTGTCTTGTCCGGCTTCCACGGGCAGGGGGGAAAACAGCAGTTCCAAGGGGATGGCCGGGCCGCCTTCAAGAAAGAGGATGACTTCCTGGGGCGTGGTCAGTTTCTGGAGAAGATCCCGGCTCCAGGTGTCGGTGAAATCGCCTACGGGCTTGGTGATGGAAAAGAGATTCATGCCCATGATCTGCGGCGGCATCTGTGATGACGTGAAGGTGATGGTGCCCTGGGAGTCGGTGGTCAAAACCACGTCCCGCATGGCGTTGATGAGGCCCCGCAGAAAGTCGCGTTGTTTGAGCAGTTGTGTTTGCAGTTCGGCGGCATCCTTGATGTTTTCCAGCAGAACCAGGATGTCCTTGCGTTTTTTATTGATGATTTTATGGGCGGTAAGATACAAGCACGGCGTGGAGATGTCCGGAGTCGTGCCCGGAGGGCAGAAAAGGGCGTTCATGGAGCCTTGCTCAGGATCCTTGATAAAGGAGCGCCACGACGCTTCAGCATGTACAAGGCCGGTCGCGTCCAGGGCCTTGTAGAGATCCTTGCCATGAACCACGTTCATTCCAACAAGTTGGCTCATGCTGGCATTGGCGTCCATCACCCTGCCGGAGGCGTTCAGCCATGCAACTCCAAGGGGAAGCTTGTCCAGCAGGCGGGCCTTGTCTTCGAGAACGGCCGTGCGCAGGGCGTATTGCTCCAAGGCTTGGCTGAGAAAACAGGCGTAATACTCCAGCTGGATCAAAAGATCCTGGTCCAAATATTTATGAGGGATACGCAGCTCACCCCAGGTCTGCTCTCCAGCAGTCAGGGCAAAACAATGGCTTTGGTGGATCCATGTCAGCTCCTCCGGCATGACGTACGTTTGGATTTCATGCAGGATCTCGCCGAGGTGACATCGAAACAACGACCATTGTCTTTCCCTGGGCCATTTCAGGCCCAGTTCCCAGGCCTTCAGGTTCCATTGGAAACGCAGGTGTTTTTGAACAATTTTGGCTAATGATTCCAATCCGCCGGTGGCGTTGGTCAGGTCCAGGCTCAAAAAAAAGATGCGCTGGATGGTTTCCACGGATTGGGCCGCCAATCGGGCGTCGGACCTGTGATCAGCAAGATCGAGCAGCTTGGTCAGCGAGGTGAAGCGCTGCAGGATCAAGGCGCGAATGCCTTCATAGCCGCTGTTGGAAATGGAAAAATGTTCCTGCAGCGCGTATTTGAACCTGATCTGTTCCAGAGGGTCGGCGTCCGGTGTCAATTCCGTTTCGGCCCAGAATGTGCCCATGATGACGCATTGGGTCAGCGGAGGGTGTTCCTTGAGATGGCCAAGGTCATGGTGATGGGCGATGGCGCTGAGGGTCTCTTGGGGCAGTTCCGTTTCGGCCAGGAGGTCGCAGCTCAGGTTTTCGTGTTCCGTCAGTGCGAGAAAATATTGCTGGTCCTTTTCCTGTTGATGTTTTCGCGGGGTTTGATCCTTGGGGGACAGCAGCAGTGAGAGATCCTTGAGCAAAGCGCTGAGATAGGCCTGGCTCGATTTTTCCGGACAATGGTTTTCAGCCAAAGCCTCGGCCGCCAGGGAGGACCAGATGGTCAGGCGCCAATTATGAAGGGCCTTGTTCTTGCGCTGAACATCGGGATGAAAGGCCTTGAAAAGCGATATGCTCAAGATAATTTTCAGGATTTCTCGAATACCCAGGATGACGGCGGCGCGTTGGATGTCCAATACCTTCTGGCTTAGCCCGTAAAAAGGAGAGTTCACGAGGGTCAGCACGCTAACGGTCAGGGCCGGATCGAGTTTGATGAGCTGCGCGATGCGACCGAAGTCGGCCGCGGGATTGAGGATCTCCCGCAACAGGGTGAGCAGGGTGGGCGGAAAGGTCCGTTGGAGGGTTTGAGCCAGTGAATCCTTGGGAAGATGTTTATCCATCATCGGTCCATGAAAAGATTGAGCATGTTATTTGTCCCGCTGCAAGGTGTGGGTCAGCGCTTCTTCAAGCACCTTTCGTTCCGCGGTGTCCGGAAGTTTTTCCAGGGCGGCGGCGGCCAGGTTGACGAAATACGCGGCGCGTTGGCGGGTGACGCCGACGCATCCGCTGGTCTGGACCTCATCGATGATCGCGGCGATCCTCTGTTCGGACAAGCACGGAGTCCGTTGCTTCGAAGCCGATGTTTTCAGGGTAAACTCGGACAGCAGATTGTTTCGTCGGGATTTTGAAAGCCCTTCCAGATAGAGTATCAAAGGCAAGGTCAGCTTGCCCTCGCGCAGATCCCCTCCAACGGGTTTGCCGGAAATCTCGGCCCGGGCTTCATAGTCCAGGGCGTCATCAGTGAGCTGAAAGGCAATGCCCAGGTTGATGCCGTAGTCCAGGGCGGCCTGTTCCAACACCGGGTCGCCGCCCGCCAGAATCGCCCCGCAATGACATGCGGCCTGGATCAGAAAAGCCGTCTTGCCGGTGATGATTTCCAGATAATGATCCTGGGACAAAGTCGGGGTGTTGATCCAGTCCAGTTCCTGGATTTCACCGGTCGCAGTGTGCATGATGGCTTCAGAGACTCGCAGGCTCAAGCAGGGGTTGCCGTATTCCGCCACCAGGCGATTGCCCAAGGCCAAGAGCACGTCTCCGGCCAAAATGGTTTCGGTTTTTCCGAAAACCAGATGCGCCGTAGTTATTCCGCGGCGCAGATGGCTGTCGTCCAGGATGTCGTCATGGAGCAGCGTGGCCGAATGAAAGAATTCCATGGCGCAAGCCAAAGGATAGACATCATCGGAAACCCGGCCACACCCTCGGGCAAAAAGAATGGTCAGCAGGGGCCGCAGGCGCTTGCCGCCGGCCTGCAGCACATGCCCGGCAACGGAGCGGACCAGGGGCTGCAATTTTTCCGTTTCCCGGGCCAGGAAGTCGTTGATTATGGGGAGTTCTTGGCGCAAATAGCGGTGAAGGCCGTGCATCGAAAAGTTGTTATCCGCTTCCCCTGCCCAACGCAAGCATTCTTGTCGGGTTTCCCTGTTTGAGGCAGTGCCGGGCGGGGAGCATCAGAAGTTTGTCCCAAGCAGGATGGGTCTTGCTTTTCAGCGCAGTTGCTCTGTCTGACCGAGCCAGGATTCGTCAGTTCAAATGATTGCCGGGAGCATCCATCGGTCGTTCTGTTTCCATTGAGCAATCGTTTGAACATACGAGCCGGCGAGGGAGTTTGCGACAGCGCTGAAAAGCAAGACCCATCCTGCGATCAAATGGAATGGGGACAACGGGACAAATTCCTAATGCAGCTTGCCGGGCGAAACCAAAAATCGCTCAGCTGGACAAACCGAGCCTGAGCATCTGAGGAGAGCCGGGAAACCTGCGGGCCAGTTCACGAGCCTGCGCATCTTTTCCAAGATTCATGTAACTGACGCATAGACAGGCCGCCAGGGTTTCACTGTCCGGGTGCTTTTTCACCCCCTCGGAAAGCTCCCTGAGGGATTCCGCATACCGGCCCTGCTTTTGTCTGATGATGCCCAGACCCAGGTATGCTCTCTCATTGGGATGAAAAGACAGCGACTTCAGATACAGTCTTTCGGCCACGGTCTCTTTTTCAGGAATGGCCTCCAAAGAGGCAAAATCACCGTGGCTGAAGGTCATGCCCAGCCTGGACAGAAAATCCGCATGGCTTTCGTAAAGTTCTTTGTTGTCCACCAGGCTGATGGAATCGGCAAATTCCGGCAGGCGACGATAATACTCGGAGCGCAGTCTTTGACCAAATGTGACGACCATATCGGCCGTCAGGCGCCTGTCTGTTTCAAAGTACTTGATATGCTCAATCCTGTTGAGCCAGATGTCGTCATTAATTTTCATCCGGTGTTTGAAATCGTCATACAACGCAGTGCCTGGAAAGATTTCCAGGATATAGAAAATGACGTTCAAAGGCTTGATCTGGTTGATCAGGTTTGTGGTTTCCCGAATGGTCTGGGCATTTTCACCGGGAGAACCGTAGATAAAATACGCCCTGGCCAGGATGCCGTAACTGACGGTGAGGTCAAAGGCCCTTTTGATGTCCTGCGCATCAATCCTCTTGTTCAGGGATTTTCTGATTTTTTCCGAACCGCTCTCCACGCCGTAGCTTATCTGGATGCAACCGGCCTTGCGCATCCACAATAGCATGTCCTCATCCACGTAATTGACCCTGGAAATGGCGAACCAGGCAATCTTCAGTCCCCGGTCGATGATCTGTTGACAGATATCAATGATCCGACCCTTTTTCATGGTAAAGGTGTCGTCGGAGATGTAGAAAAACTTGACGCCCTTGTTGTAAAGCTGTTCCAACTGGTCCACGAAATACCCGGCTGAATGGAACCTGACCTTGCGTTTCCAGAATTTCGGAGATCCGCAAAAGGCGCAATTCGCGGGACAACCCCTGGCCGAGACAAGATGCTGAAACGTGAAGTACTTGCTCGGAGAGGGCAACATGTCCAAGTCCTGAATGAATTCAGCCTGGCCGGTGCTGACGATTTTCCCTCCCTGCCTGTGGCCGATCCCCCTGACTTTTTCGATTCCCTGGGCGTCGCCATTTTCCAGATGCTCAACAAGACCCAAGAAACTGTATTCACCTTCACCGAGTACAGCGTAGTCGATTTCCTTGAAGTTTTTGAGCAGATGCTTCCACAAGAAGGTTGTCCCGATTCCGCCGAACACAATGGTCACACCCGGGAGGATCTCCTTGGCGGCCCGTGCAATTTCAATACCGCCGTAACGGTTGGCGTTCACAATGGAAAAACCGATGATCGCGGGTTTTTTTTGTTTCAGAACGTCCCTTATCTTCGCGGGATCTTCATTTATATCATACCAATTGAGAATCTCCACGTCATGGCCGTGTTCCATGAGCAAGGCGCCGATATAGTGGAGCCCAATGGGAGTGACGCCCACATCTTCGGTATGGAGCTTATGAGCCCGGGCTTCCAGGCATGGGGGATAGATGAGTATGATTTTCATCGCGTTGCAACAAGCATGTTCACCCGGAATTTCCGTCATCTTTGATCCCAGCCTGACTGAAGCTGGCCATGTTGTTGTACATGGCTGCGGCAGCGCGGAGGATCGGAATGGCCAGGGCCGCCCCGGTTCCTTCTCCCAGGCGCATGTCCAGGTCCAGGATCGGCCGGGCGTTGAGATGTTCCAGGATGATCCGGTGGCCAGGTTCGGCAGAGCCATGGGCGAAAAAAACATATTCCTGAACCACAGGCCGACATTTCCATGCCGCGACATAGGCGGCCGTTGAAATGAAGCCGTCCAGGACCACGGCCAGCTTGTGAAAGGCGCTGCCCAGGATCAGTCCGGCCAAGCAGGCGATTTCCAAACCTCCCAGAGCCGCCAGGATGTTCATGGGATCGGCGGACGCCACGGCTTTATGATTGACGCTCAACGCCTGCCGGATCACTCGTGCTTTATGACGCATGCCGTTCTGGTCCAGTCCGGTGCCGGGACCGGTAATCATTTCCGGGTCCAGCCCCAGATAGGCGCAGTAGAGGGCGGTGGCGGCCGTGGTGTTGGCAATTCCCATTTCGCCTGTGCCCACGGTTCGAACGCCCTTGCCTGCTGCTCGCGAGGCCAAGCTGAAGCCCAATTCCAGAGCCTGTCGGCATTCGGCCTCGGTCAGCGCCGGCCCTTGGGTCATGTCCGCCGAACCTTGCCGGATTTTTCGGCTGATCAAGTTCGGTGCGTCCTGGAAACCAGGACCCTTGACCCCCGCATCCACGACCACCAGGTCCACCCCGGCGCAGGCAGTCAGGGCGTTGACGGCCGCGCCCTTGTTCAGGAAGTTCAGCACCATTTGCCTGGTCACTTCCTGAGGGAACAGGCTGACGCCCCGGGCGGCCACCCCGTGGTCCGCGGCGCAGGTATAAATGCACGCCGGATCAACCTGGGGGGCGGGGCCGCGCCCGGCGGACGCATTGATCAGCGCCAACTGCATGGCCAGGGATTCCAGGCGTCCCAAACTGCCTTTGGGCTTGGTCAAATGGTCCACGTGGACCTGGATGGCCGGCGCGAAACCGCGTTCCAGGGGTGTGATCCCGGCTGTGATCCGATCCAGTTCACGCCAAGGGGATAACGTCAAGATCTTGTTCAAGGACTTACGATCCACTGTATTTGGAGCGTCACGATCCGATCCTGCAGGTGGAGCCCTGGGGGTATTGGTCCAGCGTGCTCAGCATGTGGACGGGCTGACCGGTGGACTGCAGGACCGCCTGCCAGTAGTTGCTCATGGTGTTGATTTTTTTTCGTTTTCCGGCAACCAAATCAAGAGGCAAATGCACGTAATGCCCGTAGAGTTTGCTCACGACCATGCCGGTCTTGCCGGCCATGGCCGCGTGCACGGCGTTTTGGCCCAGGAAGCCGCAATAGACGCGGTCATTGGCGTTGGCCGGGATGGAGCGGATGATGTAGCTGGGATCGATGTATTTCAGGGTGTACTCCATGTTCTGGGCGGTGAAATAGGTGTCGATTTCCCGGCGTAGCAGGCCGCAGATGTCCCGCAACACCGGGTTGCCCGAGGCGTCTGTTTCGCTGGAAGCGGCCAGCAGGTCCTGGCCGGCGCCTTCGGCCACGACAACCACGGCATGGCCGCGGCGGCGCAGACGTTCGTACAGGACGTGCAGAAAACCCGCTGGACCGTGGAGTTCAAAGGGATCTTCCGGAATCAGGACATAGTTGACGTCCTTCAGCGCCAGGGTGGCCTGGGCCGCGATAAAGCCGGATTCCCGGCCCATGAGCTTGACCATGCCGATGCCGTTGGGCGCGCCCAGGGCCTCGGTATGGGCGCAACGGATGGCTTCCGTGGCCTTTTCCACGGCTGTGTCAAAGCCGAAGGAGCGGGGTACGAAGTTGATGTCGTTGTCAATGGTTTTGGGGATGCCGATGATGGACAGCTTCAACCCGCGAGAGGCCACTTCCTCCTGGATTTTCAGCGAGGCCTGCATGGTCCCGTCTCCACCGATAAGGAACAGAACGCTGACGTTCATCCGCTCCAAGGCATCAACGATTTCCGTTGGTTTTTGCGGTCCCCGGGAGGAGGCCAGCACGGTCCCGCCGAATTCATGAATGCTGGCCACCTTATCCGGCTTCAACTCCATCAAGGGATGGCCGAATTCGGGAATAAAGCCTTGCAGGCCGTAACGGATGCCGACCACCGAGGCCACGCCGTAGCTATGGTGCGCGGTCATGACAATGGCCCGGATCACGTCGTTGATGCCCGGACACAAGCCGCCGCAGGTGACCACGGCGCACTTGGTCTTGGAGGGATCAAAATACAGTTTTTCCCGCGGCCCGGCAGGTTCGAATTCGTGAATATTCCCCCCGTATGAGGCTGATTCGCCTTCCTTGTTGGCAATGGCTACGGGCACGCCCGGTTTGTCGGCGATAAAAAGGGCGCATTCCAGGGTCGATGAGATCTTTGCGGGACCCAAGGCGGAAATTTTCGTGGAAATGTCATTGGATGCGGACTTGCGAGACTTTTTGGCCGGCATGATTCCTCCTGATGTATGTGGCGCCCGACAATAAAAGCGCATTTGGCATGCGATTCCGGGAAGGATTCGTTCCATCGCGCATGTGCGGGGCTCACTTGGATGTGCTGCATGACTGGTGGAGAAGTTGCACCTTATAATGGTCATGCGAACGGGAAAAGGCTGCAAAATGTACCGGAAAATCCACAAGGGCCGGAGTATTTTTAATCGGGATTCTCCTGAAAAATCTAAAATAAGGAAAAAGTCTCAGGTTTTCAAGAACGAAGCGCAGATCCGTGGTGATGCACCGCCAATCGTTGCCATGCCCGGATAATCCGCGCAAAGTCCTGAAATGCCGCTCAATGGGGAGAGACGAAGATAGAGGCATTTAAAACCGCGAAACTGATGGGAGCCATGGGACGGTTTGCCTGAAGACGAACGAATTTCTGTCTACCCGGCTTGACACAAATTTCTCAATTGGATACTCCCAACTCACTGCATAAGTGCGCACTTCCATTGATCTCGACGAGCCGGGGCGTCATGTTGCGCGTCCGTGAGTCCGTAACCGGCAAGCAAGGCTGGGCATGAGAAGAGGATTGTACGAGGAGGATGCATGGACAATGATTTGATCAAGCTTCTCAGAAAAAACAAGGCCATGCTCATAGAAAAGTGGGTGCTGATGACCTTGCAGACTTACCCGGATCAAAGCGCCCGCTTTTTCATCAAGGAAAAAAATCCATTTGCCAACCCTGTAGGAAACACCCTCGAACACAGCCTGACCGAGCTTTTTGATGCCTTGGTCGATGGCCAGGATATCAAGACAATTGTCCCCATTTTGGACGGGATGGCCCATATTCGTGCCGTTCAGGGGTTCTCTCCCTCCCGATCGCTGTCTTTTCTTTTGTTTCTCAAGGAAATCATCCGTCAGGAATTGAATGAAGATGTCCGTCGGCTGAACCTGCACGAGCAGGCGGTTGATTTTGGAGCCAGAATCGATGGAGTTCTCCTGCTGGCTTTTGACGCCTTTATGAAATGTCGTGAGAAGCTCTATCAAATCCGTGTCAATGAAATGCTGAGGCAACATTCCGGACTCCTGAAGCGGGCCGGGCTGGAATGCGTTTATCCGCAAGAAAAGGATGGGGGACATCGCGGCGTTAACCTGGAAGAGTCAAATTAAAGCGAGGTAACGGTACATGGCTGTTTGGTATTCACTCATCGCGGTTTTAGCATTGGTCCTGATCGCGTTTTTAGGAGCGGGAGTGTTGGGCTTGCAGGTTGTTTTCGGAGTCTTACTTCCCTACGCAGCGATCCTTTTGTTCATTGTCGGCTTCATTTATCGCGTTGTGGACTGGGCGCGTTCCCCTGTTCCCTTCCGCATTCCCACAACCGCAGGGCAGCAGTACACTCTGCCCTGGATCAAGTCCGATCAGCTGGACAATCCCCACAACACCTGGGGCGTTGTCAAACGGATGGTCCTGGAGATCCTGTTTTTCCGGTCTTTGTTTCGAAATACCAAAACCGAACTCCAGGACGGCAAGCTGGCCTATGGATCCAGCAAATGGCTCTGGCTGGCCGGCATTGCGTTCCACTATTCCTTTCTGATCATCGTGATCCGGCATCTTCGGTTCTTCACCGAACCCTTGCCGGCGTTGGTGCACCATATCGAGGTGGTGGACAGCATTCTGCAGATCGGGGTGCCGGTTCTCTACCAGACCGACGTTCTTTTTCTGGCCGCCGTGTCCTATCTTTTCCTGCGCCGGGTGGTCATCCCTCAGTTGCGCTACATTTCCTTGCCCGCTGATTATTTCGCCCTGTTCCTTATTCTAGGCATCGGCGTCTCCGGCGTGGTCATGCGGTACTTCACCAAGGTGGACGTGATGAGCGTCAAGGTCCTGACCATGGGACTGGCCACCTTCAGACCGCACATTCCCGAAGATCCCATCGGGGTCGCTTTTTACATCCATCTCTTTCTCGTCTGCATTCTTCTGGCCTATTTCCCCTTCAGCAAGCTCATGCACATGGGCGGCGTGTTCCTCAGCCCGACCCGGAATCTGGCCAACAACAACCGCATGAAACGGCACGTCAACCCGTGGAACTATCCGGTCAAGGTGCATAAGTACGAGGCCTATGAAGACGAGTTCAGGGAACACATGGTGAATGCTGGTCTGCCGGTGGAAAAACCCCTGGAAAGAAAGACAGCCGAGCAAGCTGAGCATAAGGAGTAATGAAGCATGACCCTACTAAAGCCTGAAGAATTGCTGCGGGGGATTTCCTACATTCCCCCCAAGACGAACTGGATGGATGTTCCCCTGGAGATCAAGCCCAGCAGGTACTGCTACGCGGCCGGTCCCGCCAGCTTGGAATACGTGAGCATGCCCAATCCGCGGGACTGGAACCCCCTGGAGGACGACTGGAAGCTACCGGACAACTGGAAAGAGATCGTCATCAACGGGATGAAGGAACGGTTGGAGAAATTCCGCAGCTTCAAGGTGTTCATGGACATCTGCGTACGCTGCGGGGCCTGCGCGGACAAGTGTCATTTTTTCATCGGCTCGGGGGATCCCAAGAACATGCCGGTGTTGCGGGCCGAGCTGATCCGCTCCGTATACCGGGGCGAACTGACCAAGGCCGGGCAAATCCTGGGAAGACTGGCCGGCGGTCGAAAGCTGACCCTGGATGTGCTCAAGGAGTGGTGGTATTATTTGTACCAATGCTCCGAATGCCGGCGCTGTTCGGTTTACTGTCCGTACGGCATCGACACCGCGGAGATCACCATCATCGGCCGGGAACTGCTCAACCTTCTGGGGTTGAACATTGACTGGATCGCCAAGCCGGTGGCCAACTGCTACCGCACCGGCAACCATATGGGCATTCAGCCCCACGCCATGAAGGGCATGTTCGACTTTTTCTGCGACGAGATCGAGGACATCACCGGAGTCCGGGTTGAGCCCA
>DSBL01000146.1 GCA_011049455.1 Desulfonatronum sp.
ATTGAAGCAGCGGAAACAGGGCACTTGGTGTTTTCCACCCTGCATACCATTTCCGCGGCGAAAACCATTGATCGCATCATCGAGGTCTTCCCCGGAGACGTTCAGGCCCAGATCCGTTCAGGTCTCTCGGAATCCTTGCGCGCTGTGATTTCGCAAAATCTGTTCAAACGCGTGGATCGACCGGGCCGGGTTGCAGCCCTGGAAATACTGGTGGGTATCCCGGCGGTACGCAATCTTATCCGGGAAAACAAGACATTTCAGATCAATTCGGTCATCGAAACCGGGAAGAAATACGGCATGCAATCCCTGGACGATGCGATCATGAAACTGCTCAAGCAGGGTGCGATCTCCGCGATGGACGCCTATAACAAATCCGTGGTAAAATCCAAATTTAGGGAATTGCTGGCCGAACCACCTTTGGATTTCACCGAGGCTTGAACCATGCTCCGCGCCCACCTTGACCATCTCATTGCCCAGGTTCTCGCCACGGCTCCGGACACATCTGACATTCTTTTCGTTGTCGGAAAGCCCGTACAGGCGGAAGTGCACGGTGAGTTGACAGACGTCCCAACTTCCCTGATCAATGGCGAACTGGTTCCGTTTCAGGTCCAATCCATTGGATTTTGCATGATGGCGGGCAATGCACGCCTTTACACCGACCTGATCGACCGGGGTTCCTGTGATCTTTCCTATGATCTTTCGGGCACGGCGCGTTTTCGCGTAAATATTTTTTTCCAGCGCGGCTCCATTTCCATCGTCATGCGCAGACTGCCCACGGACATCCCCACTCTTCGCGAACTCAAACTGCCGCCCCTGTTCCGTCAAATGGCCAGGGAACAGTTTGGCCTGATCCTGGTCACCGGCGGTACGGGCACTGGGAAATCCACCACTTTGGCCGCATTGATCGACGCCATTAATTCCACTTCTGCCAAGCATATCCTGACCCTCGAAGATCCAGTGGAATTCGTGCATCCCCACAAAAAGGGCACCGTGAACCAGCGGGAACTGGGCACGGATTTTGACGATTTTTCTTCGGGACTCCGAGCCGCTTTGCGCCAGGCGCCCAAGGTCATTCTCGTCGGGGAAATCCGCGACCGGGAAACCATTGAAATCGCCTTGCAAGCGTCGGAAACCGGCCATCTCGTCCTGGGCACCCTGCACACCAGCGATACCGGCCAAACCATAAACCGAATCATCGGCATGTTTGAACTGTCCGAGGAACGCCTGATCCGACAACGTCTCTCCCAGGGATTGAAGTTCATCGTCTCCCAGAGGCTGGTACCGAAAATCGGCGGCGGGCGGGTGGCGGCCCTGGAGGTGTTGACGAACAACCTGCGCGTCAAGGAGTTGATCCTCAACGGAGAATCCAGCGACAAAACATTTTATAATATCGTTGAAAGCGGCGAGGCCTACGGCATGTTCACTTTTGACCAGCATTTGACCCGCCTTTTCGAAGAAAACAGCATCACCCAAGAAACAGCCATGAGCGCTGCCTCGGATCGCTCCCGCCTGGGTCAGGCAATCAACCGAATCAAAACGGTCAGGGGAGAAAAAGTCACAGATATTCAGGGATTGGAATTGGATGTTGACTATGGTAGGGACAATGATCAATAAAACAATCCCGTTTTTTCCTCGTCCGGCGTTTGTCCCTCCCATAGGAGAACCCTTGTGCGAATAACCTGCCCCAGCTGCCAGAAAAAACTCGCCATCCCGGACGAAAAAATTCCACCTGGAGCGCAATTCAAGGCGACCTGCCCGGAATGCAACCATCTGTTCACGGTTTTTGCTCGGAGCATGCCTGATCAGGACGATCAGCCCAAGGCCACCACCGCGGCCACCATGGCTTCGATTCCGGAACCGGATGTTTTCCCGCCCGGAACGCGAACGGCCTTGCTGGTCATGCGCGACCAGGCATGGATTGACCCTCTTACAGCCTCTCTGCGTGATCAAAACTATCAGGTCGCGATTCTGGATGATCCAGCATTATCCCTGGCCAAGCTGACAATCAATGCCTATGATCTGGCGGTATTTGAAGACAGCGATGAATACCGAACCCTCATGGGCCAAATTCACTCCTGGCCGGGAACAAAACGCAGAAAAATCAATGTGGTGCTCATTGGTGATGAAGGGAAAAGCCTGCATCCCGGCCTCTCCTTCACAAGGGGGGTGGACTGCTATCTTCACCAAAAGGACCATGCCCGGGCCCATCAACTTCTGCAGGCGGCCATGGAAGGATTTGACGCGGCCTATCAGGCATGGCACACGGCAGCCAAAAGCTTGGGCAAGGAGAATTGAGGAACATGGAGCAACGGCGCAAAGCGCGGCTACTCAACTGCCTGCAAACCATCCTGGACATGGAGTCGGAGTTGCGCTCTATCCGGGAGGCTGGATCCATTCTTGGGGAGCTGACCTCATTGCGATCCATCATGCGTGAATTGAAACTCGGACAAATGCAATTGGAGGAAAGTGATGTTTTGCGCATTGAAAACGCAACCATGGCCTTTTTGCATGAGCTGGAAGTCCATTTTCAAAATAACGACGGCAAATCCATTGCGCATGGTCTCCTGCAGTAGCTGTTCTGGGAACGGTGCACACGGTTATCCTGAACTTTTTTTATGGCCTTTGACGATCATCTTTTTTCGTTTCGTCATGGATCATACCCGGGCAGCGTTTTTTTTGCCGGTTGTAAACAAAAGCTCATCATGAACATCCTGAAATTTCTTTGCGTTTTTTTCCTAATCCTGAGCTTTTTTCTGGGATGGAGACTTATCGGCCACCAGGACGGTTTGACCTCGTACCTGAATTTACGGGACCGAAGAGACGTTCTTTTGGGACATCTCTCGGCAATCGAAGCACAAAACATCAACCTGAGCAAGGAAATCCGCAGATTGACATCGGATCGCGAATATCTGGAAAGTGTTATCCGAGTGGAAATGCATTATCTGCGGCCCGACGAAGTACTCTATATTCCACGGAACGACTCTTTTCGGAGATCGCCATGAACGCCAAAATCGCCTGGTTTGAAGAATTACTGGCCCTTGAGCCGAACTCCAAGCTTTTCCTTTCCCTGGCCCGGGCCTATCTCCAGGATGAACGGATCATAGACGCGGCCCAAGTTCTGCGAAAGGGTCTTTCCTTTCATCCTGAACACCTTGAAGCCCGCCTATTGCTGATCCGCTGCCTCACGGAACTCCATGATGACGATGAGGCCAAAAAGGTAACGCAAAGCCTGGCGAATACTTTGGCGGGTCATCCTGTTTTCTGGAATCTCTGGGCTGAAATCAGCAGGAAATCCTCCCGGCAAGACATAGCCCTGACCTTGCGGCTTCTGGTAAAACTTTTCCACGGCGAATCAATCAATTGGGGGCATATCTTGGAGCAAGGTTTGAAGGCCGTAGTCCTTGCCGAACCAAAAGGGTTCAACGATGCCCCCCGGGATGAAACACCGGAGGCCCCTGCCGGCGCCCCGGAAGAAATGCCTCAAGATGAGACGCCCGAGAAGAATACAAAAATCGCACTGGAAAAACAGGCGATGGACACCACGGAAAACGACGCCCGGGAACAATTCGCAGCAAGCGATTCCCCGGCGGATGCGGATAAAATGGCTGTGGACCGAAACGTCGAGCATCCTGTGGTGATTCAATCGAGAATTCCCCTGCCAAAGCCTGAAGAAATTCCGGGATACGAACGTACCAGGGTTTCCGTATCGCCGGGGATGGACAAACAATCAGCCAAGCCCGAATCCAGGGCCGATACGTCCGCCTCCACGGAGCCCGTACTCTCCGAAACGGAACGTCGTTATTACGAGACAAGAACTTATGCGGCCCTTCTGGCCGACCAGGGAGAAATCCAGGAGGCCCTGGAACTTTACGGCAAACTCCTGGTTGCTTCCAAAGACGAAGAGCAACGCCTTGACTTGGAGGATCGCATTCAGGAACTCAAGGAAAAAATCCAAAAGTCGCAAACACCGCCCGGATTCCTGCAAGGCGCAAAAAACAGCCCAACCAAGGACAAAGCTTCCAAAGAAACCATGAAATCCCCCGAACTGATTCAAACACTCACCCGTCTGGCCCAGCGACTGGAAGCCAGAGGCGGCTCCTGATCGCCTTCCAAAAACAATGCATACTGGAGTTTTCCGTGTCCACAACCATGCTCTCCAAACATCTCATATTCCTATGCGCCCTTGTTCTGCTTCTGTCCGGATGCAGCACGGCGCGCGATGTCTGGGACAAAACCTCCGATCTTTATGAGACCTATATTGATCCCAAACCGACACTCGATCTGCAGCGCAGCGACGGAGTGTCCAAAAAAGAACAGCAGCTGGCCATGCAGTTCAGCGTCATGGACCAGCAGCTGGAACTGCTTCTCCGATCCCTGGCTCCCCAGGACGTCTTTCCCTCTCCGGCCTGGTTCAACGACATGAACCATCGATTTCCTTGGCTGACGGGAATCATGGCCGTGGACACACAGGGAGAAATACTCGCCCGGCATCCTGAAGCACCTCTTAAACTCATTTCAACCGCGCCCCTGCTGGAAAAGGAATGGTCCATCATCCAGCGCGGACTGGAAGGCTATGTCCTGGACACTTCCCTGGGACCAGAACTGGTCGTGGCCGGACCTTTTTTTCGTGACGGCCTCTGGCAGGGACTGCTTGCGGTTCATTTTGATCCCCGCAACCTGATCGACCTGTCCCAGGAACCCGACAGTCTGGTTCTGCTCACGCCCGAGGCACTCCTATGGAGCGGCCCGGATCAATCATCAGGCCTTGAGCTGCTCAACGCCCCCTGGGATGAACTACTCAAAAACAGGGTGCAAGGCCGGTGGTTGTCGGAAAACAGAGTTTTCGCCTGGATTTCCCGTCCCGTTGGCGAAATGCGACTGATCTATGCCGTTGCCGTGGACTAGCCGTTGAACAAAGGAGAACTTCCGATGTCGCAAATCACGGTCATTGAGCACCTGCTCTATCACCAGAAGGAATCCCCCATGGCCACAGGCCGTTTCACCCGCCTGCTGTCGGAAATGATCCTGTCCGGCAAGATAATCAACCAGGAGGTGAACAAAGCAGGCTTGGTGGAAATCCTGGGTCTTACCGGAGAAACCAATGTCCAGGGCGAAAAGGTCCGCAAACTGGATGAATTCGCAAATCATGTCCTCGAGCACCGTCTCCAACGCGCCGGCGTGCTTTGTGCGCTCGCCTCCGAGGAAAAGGCCGATCTGATCACTATCCCCAAGGATTATCCCCAAGGCGACTACATCTTGATTTTCGATCCCCTGGACGGTTCGTCCAACATAGACGCCAATGTCAGCATCGGCACAATTTTCTCCATTTTCAGGCGCACCAGCCCCAGCCATGAACCAGTGACCCTGGCCGACGTTCTGCAGAGGGGAGCGGAACAGGTGGCCGCCGGGTACATGATCTATGGTTCCTCAACTATGCTGGTCTATACCACGGGCAACGGCGTGCACGGGTTCACCCTGGATCCCAGTGTTGGAGAATTCCTGCTTTCCCACCCGGATATTCGTACCCCGAAATTCGGAAAAATATATTCCGCCAACGAGGGGTATTGGCATTACTGGGACGAGGCGACGCGCAAGGCCATAACCTATTTTAAGAACCCGGATAATGAGCGACACCAAGTCTACAGTTCCCGCTACATCGGATCTTTGGTGGCGGACTTTCATCGCAACCTGCTTTATGGCGGCATATTCCTGTATCCGGCCGATAAACGAGACCCCAAACACCCCCACGGCAAGCTTCGGCTGATGTGCGAGGCCAATCCTCTGGCCATGATTGTTGAACAAGCCGGGGGTTTGGCCACTGACGGCATCAACCGCATCCTTGACATCCAGCCCGCTGAACTGCACCAGCGGGTACCGCTGGTGATCGGATCATACGATGACGTGAGCAGGGTCCGCGAATTCATGCTCCGCGACGCCGCATAGCAAGATATAGCAAGCGGCTTAACCACATACCTTAATGCGTTGTCTAGGTATTGAAACCTCCTGCGACGAGACATCCTTTGCCCTGGTGCAGGACGGCCGCCTGCTCGCCCAAGTCCTGCACTCCCAGGAGAACTTGCACGCCCTGTTCGGAGGAGTTGTTCCTGAACTGGCCTCCAGGCGCCATTTGCAGACGATGCCGGGCCTTCTTCGCGGTTTGTTCCAAAAAACAGGCCTGACGCCGAATGACATCCACATCATTGCCGTGGCCAGGGGGCCCGGCCTTCTAGGCGCCCTGCTGGTGGGTTTGGGCCTGGCCAAGGGGTTGGCCATGTCCCTGCATGTCCCCCTGGTGGGTGTAAACCATCTGCACGCACATCTTTTAGCTCCCGGCCTGGAGCAACAGCTTCTTTTCCCGGCCTTGGGCCTTCTGGTTTCCGGAGGGCATACCCATTTGTACCGCATAGAGGCAGCGGATCAATTCCATATTTTGGGGCGCTGTCTGGACGACGCGGCCGGAGAGGCTCTGGACAAATCAGCCTCCCTGCTGAACATGCCCTATCCAGGCGGTCGCCATGTGGACCAAGTGGCCGCCATGGCCGAACCTGACCGGACCCTGCTTCCCAAACCGTATCTGGACAACCAGAACCTGGATTTCAGCTTCAGCGGCCTTAAAACAGCCGTAGCCCATCATGTCGCCGACCACGCACACCTTCGCTTGCCGAAATTGGCAAACACTTCGGAGATTTTGGAATGGGCGAGAACATCACCAGATTTCCGCATATTTTGTGCTTCCCTGAATTGGACCATCACGGAAACACTGCGCATAAAGGTGGAACGAGCCCTGCGCCAAGCCGGACCTGTGTCTTCGCTGATTGTGGCCGGAGGCGTGGCGGCCAACACCATGCTGCGCCAAACCCTTGCGCGGACGGCTCAACAATGGCGGATCCCCTTGATCCTGCCCAACCCTTCCTTGTGCACCGACAATGCCGCCATGATCGCCTATGCGGGCCTGTTGCTTTTTGAAAAGGGATGGATGCACGGCCTTGACCTGGAAGCCTTTCCCCGGGGCAAACCCATCCCATGGGACTATTCTTTCCGGGAAAATGTACCGATCAATGCCTGACCCATGCTCATTGGATCGGAAACAACGGACGCGGCCATACCCGCTGGGGTTTCATTTTCAGCACATGCGATCAAGCCTCTCCTTGACACTTTATGCTGACCAAACTACGGTTGCTCTCCTACGAGCAACCTTACGAAAATTGAATTTTTCGGATGTTATGATACATCTTTGTTCCAGGTGACAAAAAAAACAGAGAACCAGTTATGCAAAGGAGAATGTCATGGCCCATGAAGTGAATGATACCAATTTTGACGCTGAAGTTCTGCAATGCGATCTTCCCGTGCTTGTGGACTTTTGGGCTCCCTGGTGCGGTCCTTGCCGTGCGATTGCTCCGGTTGTTGAAGAATTAACCCAGGAATTGTCCGGTCAAGTGAAAATCGCGAAAATGAACGTGGATGAAAATTCCAAGACGCCTTCCCGCTTCGGCATTCGAGCCATCCCGACGCTGATTCTGTTCAAAAACGGTGAAGTGCTGGAACAGCTCACCGGCGCCGTCTCCAAGATAAGCATCAAGGAAATGATCTCAAAAAAAATCTAGTCGGCTCATGAAATCCTTAGATGCCATGCTGATCCGGGGCGGCCTTGCTTGGTGGACGGCCGCCCTTCGCGCGTTGCTTGCCAAAAACCACATGCCTTTCGGACATGGCATCACCATGGCCCATCCAGCCCCTCAACTCCTGGACCAATCGTGACAATACCACGTCCACTTGCTTTCCTGTCCTGCGTGACAATGCTCTGGCTGCTGTCCGGTTGCGGCATCATTGATTATTATTTCCTGCCCCCTCCCGAGGACACCGCCCAGGAACTGGCCCAGGCCGGTTTCGAGGCCATGGAAGCCAAGGAGTATCGACAGGCGATCACCTATTTCACCAAACTCAAGGATCGCTATCCTTTCAGCCCATACACTTCCGCAGCCGAGCTGGCCCTGGGAGACGCCTTTTTCCTGTCCGGACAATACGAGGCAGCGGCTCAGACCTATCTTGAATTCGAATCCCTTCACCCGGGGCATGAATCCATTCCCTATGTACTTTTCCAGGTTGGGATGTCCTATCTCAGGCAGTTCCGCTCCATTGACCGGCCCACGGACAATATGGAGATGGCTCTGCAATATTTCACACGGCTGCAGGAGTCCTATCCCCAATCAACCCAGGCCGCCGATGCGCAGCGCTTTATTTTGGAAGCACGCCGCTACAAGGCCGAACATGAACTCTACGTTGCGGATCTTTACTGGCGTAAAAAGGAATACGGACCCGCATGGAAACGGTACTCAGCCGTGGCCGTAGACTATGCAGACATTACAGACATTGCCGAATATGCTGAAAAGCAAAGCAATTTCTCCTACTATCTCTTTCAGAAGGAACAATCCCAGAAAGACCGGGAAAAGCGCGAAGGAACCTGGAAAAAACTTCTTGACTGGCTCTGAGCCGCTGTGTTTGGTGCAGAAACAAGGGGTTGCTTTCGCTGTTTTCAAGGTTGATTTTGCGTGATTATCATGTCTGATCCCGGTCCCTTTGCCTGGCCCGTTTATCTGGACAAGCACAAAATACCCGACAAAGTCTTTGCCCAGGCGTACGCAGCCTTGTCTGAAATCGAGCGCTCCTGGATAAAAAAAAACATCGCCCAGCTCTACGCCCTCGCCCCGGCCAACACCAAGGAACAAACCAGCACCGACACCCAATGGACCTGCGGCTTGCACAGCACTACCCGTACCCGTCCCAGGGACTGGGGAATTCTCCTTTTGGACGCATCATGTTCGGGTCCGGCCTGGACCGTGGCAGCGATTTTGCCGGCCTTGACCTCCGGAGTGCGGCACATTCTGGCCGTTTTCTTGAACCAGATCGTCCCGTCGTCGCACCTCCTCGCCGCCGTGGAGCTTTGCGGCGTTGACACAGTCTGCTGTCTGCGAAGAAAAAAAATCATTACCCTGTTGGAGGATCTTACCGGATTTTCAACCCAAGGCGTGGTTCTGAACCCGGACAACTCTTTCCCAGGACCCCTTCTTCCCAACTCCTGGCAAGAGACCATGGTAGTGTGGCAACCTGCCCCGCCGCGGCGCATGGGCATTTGGAGCGAAGCGACACATCAATGGGATTGGCCGACACTGGTCTGGAATCATCCAAACCTGAATCTTGAGATTTGGGGCACAGGCCCCAAAAAACTTCCTCCCGGCTGCACAAGGATGTCTGGCAACTGGTCCGTGTTTTGTTCCCAGAGCTATCGCGTCCTGGGTGTTCCAGACCTCCGCTTGCCGGAAATACGGGAACAAAGGTGCGAACTCATCCTGACTCCCGGCCAGGAAGGGTGCTGGTACTGGCCTGATCTGACCCCGCAATGGTTTCAAACCCGGCAGTCGACCCTGGAAACAAACCACACGCTGACGGCGCAATGACCAAAAACATCGCGGATAATCCCATCAGCACCCTGCGCAACATCGGGATCATTGCGCATATCGACGCTGGAAAAACCACCGTAACCGAGAGGATCCTCTTTTTCAGCGGCATCATTCATCGGATGGGCGAAGTGCATGAAGGCAGCGCCACAATGGACTATTTGCCCGAGGAACAGGAACGGGGCATCACCATCAGTTCGGCCTGCACCACTACGCCCTGGGCAAACCACATCTTGAACATCATTGACACCCCCGGCCATGTGGATTTCACCATTGAGGTGGAGCGCAGCCTGCGCGTTTTGGACGGAGCAGTGGGCATCTTCTGCGCCGTGGGCGGGGTGGAGCCGCAATCCGAAACAGTCTGGCGGCAGTCCATGAAGTTCGGCGTACCCAAGCTGGCTTTCGTGAACAAGATGGATCGGCTTGGCGCGGATTTCGCGGCTGTATTGGAAGACATGCGCGCCAAGCTGAACATCACTCCCTTGCCCCTGCAAATTCCGCATGGCCAAGGACGAGACTTCAAGGGCGTGATCGATCTTTTGGAAATGCAGTACCTGGTTTTCGACGCTGAAACCCAGGGAGCTCAATGGCGACGCCTGCCCCTGGACGAAAGCCAGCGCAAGGTCGCCGCGCCCTGGAGGGAAAAAACCCTGGAGCTGCTGGCTGAACAGGATGACGCTTTTTTGGAAAAATACCTCTCCGGCCAGCCCATTGCCGGAGCCGATCTTCACCGCGTCATTCGCCGAACCACTCTGGATCAAACCCTGGTGCCGGTCATGACCGGTTCAGCTCTCAAAAACATCGGGATTCAACCCCTGATGGACGCTGTATGCCAATATCTGCCGTCCCCCGCAGACAAACCGCCCATAATGGCCGAGGATCCAGGCAACAGGAAGAAAATCTCCTTATCCGCCGACGCAGGAGAACCTCTGGCTGCTTTGGTCTTCAAGATCGACGTGGAGTCCGGGCGACGGTTGGCCTTTGCGCGCATCTATTCCGGAAGCATTGCCGAGGGCGACCTGCTTTACAACGTCTCCCAGAATCTTGATGAGCGGGCCGCGCATATCTACCGGATGCACGCGGACCGCAAGCAACGCTTGGAGCAAGCCTCGGCCGGCCAGATCATCACCATTTCCGGATGCAAATCCACTAAAACCGGCGACACTCTGGCCCGGCGCGATCGCCCCCTGCTCCTGGAACAAATCGCAGACTATCAGCCGGTCATTTCCCTGGCCCTGGAACCCAAAAGCCAGGCCGATGCCAAGAGGTTGAACGAAGTTCTGGAATTCTTTCAGTTCCAAGATCCAACCCTGCGAGTGATGCTGGATCCGGAAACGGACCAGTTGATTCTTTCAGGCATGGGAGAACTGCACCTTGAGGTGGTGTTGGAGCGCATGCGCCGGGAATACGGCGTGGCTCCCCGGGTGGGTAATCCCCAGGTGCTTCATCAGGAAACCGTGACGCAACCAGGAATTGGAGAAGCGGTATTTCATCGCGAACTGGCCAAAACAATGCACTTCGGCGAAGTTCGTCTTGGCGTAAAACCGCGTAAACGGGGCGCCGGACAATCCATCCGCTGGACCATGGATGTGCAGGGCTGGCCGGATGTCTGGATTCAGGCCGTAAACCAGGGCATTGATGACGGTTTGCAAAGCGGCGTGCTCAAGGGTTACCCCGTGCGGGACGTCCTTGTGGAAGTGGAGCATCTTGGCCGCAGAGAGGGTGAATCCTCTTCCGTCGGTTATCAAATGGCCGCGGCCCAGGCCTTGAAAACCGCCCTAACCTCAGGCGCTCCTCAGCTCCTGGAACCGATCATGGACATCGAGATCAGCGTGCCCGAGGAAAACGTCGGGGAAGTAATTGGACTATTCAACGCCAAAGGCGGTCGAGTGGAGAACATGTTCGACCGGGCCGGCGCAAAAATCATCACCGGCGTGGCCCCCATGCGCCAACTCTTCGGCTTTTCCACATCCCTTCGCTCCGCATCTCAAGGCCGAGCCGCGTTCACCATGCGTTTTTCACGATTCGACGTCCTGGCCTGACTTGCGCGAAGGCCTCACTCCTTATTATACTTTTTTCTCGCCATAATTCCCTTGTTCTCGAAAATTATTTAATCACATCATGAACCGCAAACCCCGACTCTGGTGGGAAAACCTGCTCCGGGGGATCAGGTACGCCTATAAAAAAATGCTGCGCCTGAAGTCCTCTCCGCACGACGTCGCTCTCGGGCTTGCCCTGGGGGTGTTTATGGGGCTGCTGCCGATCATCCCTTTTCAATCCGTGACCGTGTTGGTGCTGGCACTGGCTCTGCGCTGCAGCAAGCTGGCCGCGCTGTTGGGCACCTTGATCTCAAATCCCTTGAACATTCCCTTTCTCTACTTCGTCATGCACCGGTTAGGACGTTTTCTTTTGCCGGAACTGCGCAGTCGCTACAATCCGGAGCACTTGACCATCGGCGATTTGCTGCATACGGGTTGGCATCTTTTCGGAACCATGCTTTTGGGCGGGGTTGTCATTGCCATCCCCAGCGCCACTGCGACTTATTTTCTGGCCCGCTACCTGACACGACTGCATCACGCCCGGCGGGCCAGGAAAATGGCTTGTTCCCCCTATAAAAAAATCTGTCCGGACGAGTTGCCCGCCGCTCGCCCGAAAAGCAGCGATTCATGACCCGTGGAAACCCGCTGCCAAAACGCTCCCTGGGACAAAATTTCCTGCAAGACCAGGGCACGGCCCGTAAAATCGTATCGTCACTGGAGGCCGTGTCCAACGTTCCCGTCTTGGAGATAGGACCGGGTCATGGTGCCTTAACCCGCTGGCTCGTGGACACTCCTGCCCAAATATTCGCCTTGGAAAAGGACGTTTGGTTGGCCCTGGCGGTCAAATCCCAGTGGCCCCAAGTGACCGTGCTCGCAGCCGACGCCATGCGGTTCGCTTGGGAGCGTTTAGGCGGCCCCTGGAGCCTGATCGGCAATTTGCCCTACAACGTGGCCTCGCCGATCATTTGGGACGTAACTTCCCGGCTGCCTCGACTGTTCCAGGCTGTGTTCATGGTCCAAAAAGAGGTCGCCGACCGTTTGACCGCAACTCCTGGAAACCGGGTCTACGGCGGGCTCAGCGCCTGGGTGCAAAGCCATGTCCGAATCCGGCGGCTGTTCGTGGTCGGTCCCGAGGTTTTTCGGCCCCGACCCAAGGTGGATTCCGCAGTGATCCGCCTTACGCCTCGGCCCCCTGAGACAAACAGGCCAGACGGCCCGGCCTTGCGTCAGCTCCTGAATACCTGTTTCCAGCAACGCCGCAAGCAGCTCAAGACCATCCTTCGCCCGGTCTGGAGCGACACCATCGCCGACTGGCTGCACAGCCAAGGGCTTCGTCCGGAAAGCCGGCCAGAGGAACTCTCGCCCCCACAGTTTCAGACTCTTGCGGCCATGCTTGCTGCATCGAAATCCTGATCACGGAAATACCAAGAATATCTGAACCATTTGCCCGCAAGTCCTCTTGCATGGATGATCGCCACGTTTTTCTGAGCGATGAAAAAAGATTGGCCTTGTTGGCAAAAGATCAGCAGGGGATGGCTCAATACTTTTCGACAGGATTGCGGGAATGGACGCCTTATAAAAAAATGTTCATGAAATCAGCCGCTGGGACTTGGTTCCTGTTTTTGATGGTCCTCTTGCCGTCGAAGAGGCTCGTGATCGCGCATTGTTGATAAGCCGCGCAGTTTCCGCTGTCATCCGGGATATAGCCCTTGCACACGCGCAGGACGTCCGGCGATATTTCGTCGATGATCACGATTTTTCCGTCCCCCTGCTTCAATCTCCCCAGTTCAAACTTGCCGTCAATGACATGGAGGTCATTGGCCGCGAACTCCTGGGAGACGATTTGCGCAATGCTCTGCACAAGCTCAACACTTTGAGCGATCTCATCTTTGCTCATGGCTCCGGTTTCCGCCAAAGCCTCCAATGTGATCAGCACGTCCACATCCCCTTTGGTCCAGACCTCGACCACTTTGTGGACATTCCTGCAAGGCCGCACAAAGGGGTATCTTCTCCAGAAGCTGCCGGTGGCGTTGTTCCGCCAGGTGAATTCAAGATTCAGCAGGGGAGCAGAGCCGGGGAACGACGGCGATTCCACCGCCATGCTCAAAGGATCCGCCGGTTCCACGATCATTTCATTCTCGCTGATCGTCTCAATGTAATGTGAAGGAACGTTCCTTGCCTGAAGCAGCTTGAAGAAATGGGTGGCGAACCTGCACGCAATGGCACCTTTTCCGGAAATCTGGCCCACGACGGTGTCGTACCCTGGATCAAAGACAGGTTTCCCGTTTTCCATATAGCCCGTGGCGTCATCCTTGAAAACGAGCCGATACTTGCCGGCATGCGGTCCTTCCGCGATGGTGAAGACATCCTTGGATTTTCCGCTGTAAACAAGATTTTCATTCGTCATCTGCACAAATCTCCTTTTCATTGTAAAACACTTTATCATTTTTCGCCTGACCGGCAGCACAACCGTCAAGAATCAGCCAACATCCCGTGATGTTGAACCCTTTGTGCGGAAGCAAGCCCAGCTCGAAACAACCCGACATTGCGTCGCTCGTTCTCAGGTTGTAGCCGACCGCCAGCTTCCACCGTTCTTCTGACAAGAACCTTATATGAGCCGGGTGCAAAAAGTCCATTGTGCTCCCCACTCAAAAAAGGATGATCAAAGAATAGGATCGGATGCGGGGCGAAATGATGTTGATATGAGCATTAGTGTTCCCGGCTTTCGGCCTTTTCTTGCCATGCCAAGCATTTGCCCGTATGGATTGGGGCTGGCATCGAGTCTCCAAAAAATGTGTCCTGAACAAAGCGGGTGGCGAGAGCTTCCGCCAACATCAAAACCATATTCTCATCACCTCCATGCGCTACTACCCCATTCTCCTGGATCTCCACGGCAAGACGTGCCTTGTGGTCGGCGCGGGTCATGTCGGCAGGCGCAAGATCCAAACCTTGCTTTCCTGCGGTCCGGCCCTGGTCCGCATCATCGACCCCAAGCAGCCCGACCAGTGCTGGCAAGAACTTATAGACCTGGGTATCGTGGAGTATGCCAGCCGCTCTTTTGTTCCCAAGGACCTGGATGGCTGCTTTCTGGTCATTGCCTGCACGGACCACGAGAGCCAGAACTGGCGCATCAGCCGTCTGTGCGCGGAACGCGGCATTCTTTGCAACATCGTGGACCAACCGGAAAAATGCAGCTTCATCCTGCCGGCCCTGCATACCCAGGGTGATCTAACCATTGCCGTGTCTACGTCCGGATCCAGCCCGGCCCTGGCCAAGAAAATCCGCCAGGACCTGGGAACCTGTTTCGGTCCGGAATACGGCCGTTACCTCTCCTTGATGCGTCAATTACGGCCCTTGGTCCTGGGCTTGGGGCGGCCCACCGAGGAAAATTCAGAACTATTCCGCAAGATGACGGAAAGCGCCCTGTTGCACGCCGTCCAAGCCGACGACAGGGCGCAAGTGCTTATATTGCTCAAGGACTTTCTGCCCCAAAGCCTGCATACCCGTCTGGAGGATTTGATCCATGAACTGGACTGAGTGGATGGAGCTCTTCGTCCTGGCCCTATATTTCTGCGGGGCCGTACTGCACATCGCCTCGGTCCTGGTGCGCAAACCAGCCATCCAGCAAACCGGCCGGATCCTGATTATCATCGGATTCGGCCTGCACTCCTTGGACATCGTCATGACCATGATCGGCGTCGGCTCGCAGATCTTCGGCCAGGGACCGTTCTATTTCAGCCTGTTGGCCTGGACCTTGATCATCGTCTACCTGGTTCTCAGCTGGCATCTGCGAATGCACTTCCTGGGGCTGACCGCCACCCCGATGGCCTTGATCATTTTCTCCTTCGCCACGACCCTGAATACCGTGGAAGTGACCCTGCCCAGGAGCCTCCTGGGGCTGTGGTTCGGTCTGCACATCGGGTCCCTGTTCTTGAGCATCTGCCTGCTGGCCATGGCCGCCAGCTCCGGAGCCGTGTACCTGTTTTTGGAAAACAAGATCAAGGGCAAGTCCAAGATCACCGGCTTGAGCAGGGACCTGCCCTCCCTGGCCTTGTTCGACAAGGTCAATGCCTGGGCCGTAAACATCGGCTTTCCTTTGTTCACCATCGGGCTGTTGTCCGGGTTTCTCTGGGCGCATTTGACCTGGGAGCGCTTTTTCTCCTGGGACCCCAAGGAACTGGCGGCCATAATCGTCTGGCTGCTTTTTGCCCTGCTCTTTCACCAGCGGCTGGTCAACGGCTGGCGGGGCCGCAAGCCAGCCAAGCTGGCCATCTGGATCTTCGGTCTGTCTTTGGTTTCCATGCTTGGCATCAATTTTTTCCTTGAGACCCACCACAGTTTTCAACCCTAGGCCATGAAGCAACGCATCTGCCTGCTGGGACTCAGCCACCGCACTGCCGGGATCGAAGTGCGCGAACGCTTCGCCCTGGCAGACCCTCATCCCCGGGAACAGGGATTGATCACCGGCCATTCCCCGGTCCGAGAGGCACTGGTCCTGTCCACGTGCAACCGAGTGGAAATCGTGGCCGCCGGACGCACAGACAAGGACTTGAGTCCCCTGATACGGGACTACTGGGTCCGCCTGTGCGGGGCCCAGCCCGATGAACTGATCCCCTATACCTATGAACACCATGACCTGGAGGCCGTGGCTCACCTCTTTTCCGTGGCTTCCAGTCTGGATTCCATGATCCTGGGCGAACCGCAGATCCTGGGCCAGCTCAAACAGTCCTACCGTCGCAGCGTGGAGCAAGGTACGGCCGGAGTGGTCCTGAACCGCCTGCTGCACAAGGCCTTTTCCGTGGCCAAACGGGTGCGCACTGAAACCAGGGTGGCCTCCAACGCCGTGTCCATCAGCTTTGCGGCCGTGGAACTAGCCAAACGCATTTTCGGCAATCTGGAAAACCAGACCGCCATGCTTGTGGGCGCCGGGGAAATGGCCGAGCTGGCCGCCACGCACCTGCTTTCCGCCGGGGTCAAGCGCATGCTCATCGCCAACCGCACCCACTCCCGGGGCTGCGAGCTGGCCGAGCGCATCCGCGGCCAGGCTGTTCCCTTTTCTGAGCTGTTCCAGCACATGGCCGAGGCGGACATCATCATCAGTTCCACCGGCGCCACCCAGACCGTGATCCGCAAGCGCGACATCCAGGGGATCATGAAGAAACGGCGAGGCCGGTCCATGTTCTTCATCGACATTGCCGTGCCCAGGGACGTGGACCCGGACGTCAACGCCCTGGACAACGTGTTCTTGTACGACATCGACGATCTCAAGGAAGTGGTCGAGGAAAACCTAAGCCAGCGCAAGTCCGAGGCGAACAAGGCCAGGGTCATCGTGGCCGAGGAAACAGACAAGTTCGCCGCCTGGATGCGCTCACTGGACCTCAAGCCGACCATCCTGGACCTGCTCTCCAAGGGCGAGAACCTCGGCCGCAAGGAACTCAAGAAAACCCTGCGCCGCCTGGGCCCCAAGGCCGAAGACCCGGAAGTGGCCCAAGCTCTGGAAGTCCTGGTATTTTCCTTAGCCCACAAACTCTACCACCAGCCCCTGGACTTCCTGAAACGCCGGGCTCAGGAGGAAGATGCCGGACCGAGGTACATCGACATCACCCGGAGAATGTTCAACTTGGACAACGACCCTCCAACTCCCGACGCCCACCCGGAGCGTAAAACGCCGGGATGCAGGGGACGCAAACCATCCTGATCGATTGCGGGAGTCTGTTCACGACTCAACTCCGGTTTTCAGCAGCGGCAATGGACCAGCAAACCCTCTTTGACAACAAAAAGACAACAGGAAATAATTATGCGATCCTATTATATAGATGAACTGCAAAAAGGCGACATGCAGCTTCTGCTGCCATATCTCGAGGCCAAGGGCCTGCAAGGCTCCCTGGCAGGCGTCTACTGGCTGTTCCTGCCCGAGCACCTGCTCACCGGGGAACAACGTGCTCATCGGCAAGAATGCGGGCCCTTCGTGGCCTCCCTGGAGATCGGGGACACTTGGCTCAAGGCCGAAATGCTGATCAGGGGGCGGGGCCGGCTGCGCTGCTCCTGCATCGCCTACGCCACACCCGAACAACGGGATTGGCTGGTCGCCCAGGTGGACGCCATGCTTCGAGACCTGAACATAGCCGTCTGAGCCTTTATGGAATGATCGCCCCCTGCCCGTCCTCCTTCACGCTTCCCTCCCGCCTTCAGGATCTGCCCCCGGCGTGGGCCCGCTTTTGTCTGCGCATTGACCGCTTTATTTCCCAAACCGTCGGCCCGATCCATAATCGCCATCTGCTCCTGGCCTGCTCCGCGGGCAGCGATTCCCTGGCCCTGCTTCTCGTCATGAACTCCCTGGCCTCGCGCCTTAAAATCAAGCTCAGCGCGGTCCACCTGGACCACTGCCTACGCTCGGAATCCCGGAATGAGACTTTGGCTCTGGCCCGTGTCTGCGCGACCCTGAACATCCCTTTGAAAATCGGCCGCAGCAACGTCGGCCGATACGCCCGCAAAACCGGCCTGGGCATCGAGGAGGCCGGGCGCACGCTTCGCTACAGGTTCCTCCTGGGCCTGGGCAAAAAAATCAACGCCGACCTGATCCTGACCGCACACCACGCCGACGACCTGGCCGAGGACGTGCTGATGCGCCTGCTGCGCGGCGCGGGCTGGCCCGGCCTAGCCGGAATGCCCGCCTGGGACCCTAAGCGACGCTTGGCCCGCCCCCTGCTGCGCACCACCAAACAAACCTTGCAAACCTTTTTGCGTGTTCTGGATCTGACTTGGCAGGAAGACGCCAGCAACGCAGATCAAAATTTCCTGCGCAACCGCATCCGTTCCGCGATCCTGCCGGAAATCAAGCGGGAATTCCCCGGGATGCATCGCGGCATTGCCCGATTGCACGCTTTGGCATCGCTGGACCTGGACTATTTCACAACACGGCTGGCGCCCCTGCTTACCAAGGCCAGAGAGCACGGTCATTTCCTGGAACGGCGTGATCTGGCCCACCTGCATCCGGCCCTGCGTTTGCGTCTGTTCAAGGCCCTGGTGGACGACCTTGGTCCGGGCCAGGCCCGCCATGATGCATTGCTACGACTGGAACAGGCTTGGCAAGAGAATCGCACCGGAGCATGCATTCAGTTTCCCGGCGAGAAAACCGGAACAGTCACCGCGCAAGGAATCCGATTCGCCGTTTCCAGAGCGGCCCAACGAGGAGCAAAACCATGCGCCTGAAAACCAAACTCTTTCTCGGCATTTTTCTGATCGCCTTTCTGGCATCCGGAGCCACGGGCTCGTTCTTCTACTATCAGGCCAAAACCGCCCTGCTGGAATCCATCCGACAGCAGCTCAAGGCCACGGCCAAAATCGCCGCGCTGCTCGTGGATGGAGACATGCTGGAATCCTTGACCGAGCAGAAACACATGGCCACCGCAGAATACCAGGCGATCCAGGATCTGATGGGCGTCATCGCCCAATCCAACGCGGAATACCTATTTGCCTACACCATGCGTCTGGATCATGGAATCGTCCGCTTCGTCGTGGATTCGCCAGCCCATGACGACGACGGGGACGGAGTGATCAGCGAAGACGAACTGCCCGAACCCCTCGGCGCCATCTATCCTGATCCGCCGGATGAATTGCTGCAAGGTTTTGTAAGGCCCTCCAGCGACCAAAAACCTCACACGGATCAATGGGCCACCACCATGTCCGGATATGCGCCCATACACAATCGGGCCGGTCAAGCAGTAGACCTGATCGGAATTGACATGTCCCTGGACAGGGTGGACAGCAAGTTGACCGCTATCCGGCAGGCCGGCTTGGCGTCTCTTGGCCTCGCGGCCTTGGTGGCCATGCTTATGGGCTGGTATTTCAGCCTGCGCATCTTCTCCCCCCTAGCCAAGCTGGAACGGGCCCTGACCCGGGTTGCCAAGGGTGATTACGCCCACCTGTTGGATGAGCGTGGCCGGGATGAAATTTCGGCGTTCGCCAAGTCCTACAACGACATGGTCCGGGAGTTGAAGGAAAAAGCCTGGATGAAGGCCAGTCTGGGCAAAGTGCTCGGTCCCCAGGCCGCCGCCCACCTGCTCCAGCATCGCCTGCAACTGGGCGGCGAGATGCGCGAGGCGACCATCCTGGTCTGCGACTTGCGTGGTTTCTCCCGCCTAAGCGAAAAACTGCCGCCAAAACTCCTGGTCGGACTGATCAACGACTATTTCACGGCCATGGTGGAGGTCATCCAGAAAAACAAAGGCATGGTGGACAAATTTGTGGGGGACATGGTGCTTGCGGTCTTCGGTCACCCCGTGCCTTTGGAAAATGCCCGGAAAGCCGCCCTGACCGCTGCCCGGGAACTGATCCATCGCTGCGATGCGCTCAACGACTCGCTGCAGCTCTCGAGCGACTTGCACCTGGAAAACTCCGTGGGACTGCATTGCGGACCAGTGCTGGCCGGAACCATCGGCAGCCCGGAACGCATGGAATATACGGTCATGGGCCTGACCGTGAATGTGGCCGTGCGCATGGAAAAGATGACCAGGGAGTTGGGCGTCCGATTAGCGGCCAGCGGGGAGTTCGTCCAGCACCTGGATCAAAACCATGGCTTGATTCATGCCGGAAGCCAACCCTTGCCCGGCATGCGCCTGGCCATGGATGTTTATGTGGTTGAAAATGATGTAAAAAAAGCAGACGAACAGGCAATATGATGCGGCCACGGAGAGTCAAGTCCTTGGCCGCGGCAAGGTATTCTTACGGGGGGGGACATGAACCGGGAAAAAGTCAGCCCTTGAAAGGAACCACGAACAGAAAAAAAAGTTAAATCAATAAGAATACGTTACTGCCCGGCGCTTGGCTCAAGCTCCGATAGTTCCTGCCTGATCCGTTCCACGAGGTCTTCGTCACCGACAGCGAGTTCCAGAACCCGTTGAAAATGCTGCCGGGCCTGTCCGGGATCATTCAAATAATGCTTGTAGAGCATTCCCAGATTGAAATGGGCGCGATGGTTATCCGGGTGCAAGGCGAGGATGCGCCGGAACTGTTCTGCGGATTCTGGAAATTGATCCAAATTGTAGTGGGCCACGCCCAAACCGTTCAGGGCCTTATCATGGGAGGGATCAACGGCCAAAGCCCGTCTCCAGAACACCGCAGCCCGGTCCCAGGCACCCATGCGCATGAATTGATCTCCGAGAGCCAGAAGGGTAGGCAAATGATTCGGCTCCGCATCCAGACGGGCCATCAGTCCGGCGACTTCATTCATGGCCGCGGATGTCTCACCTAGCCGGGCCTGCGTGGTCAGACCGGGATTTTGCAGCCGATGGATGAGAGACCCGATAAACAAAAACGCCAAGCCCAATCCCAGGACCGCGATCACCAGCCTGCGGCCCTGGTCAGGTTGCGTCGTTGTCGTGGTGCTCATGCTCCATGGCCTCCAGGTGTCGTAGACGTTGTTCCAGCCACGCCTGTTTGCGGGCCAGAAAAAAAAGATACCCGGCCAGACCGGCCCAGGCTGCGGCGTTTGCCGCAAACAAATAATATGCGTATTCCACAATATCCCCATCTGTTGAAATGAGCAACTCAAAAAATTAATATATTACGCACTTTCCCTTCATGCGTAAAGTCATATAACATCTTGCAACCAGCAAGCACTCGAGGACAAAACCTGTTGGCCGACGTGGGAAACGGCCCCCGTATCAACGCCTTGACCTGGATCATAACATCCATTTTCGTTTCACGCCGCATCCTTCACTTCATTCAGCATCCCCAGGGAGACCAGGGCCATGAACGAACAAATCATTCCCCATCTGGATCGTGTTCCCGTTTTTCACGGTCTTCCTCGAGACCAGCTACAAGCCCTGGTCGACATCGCCGAGCCCAAGATTCACCAGCAAGGGGATAACATTTTCATGGAGGGCGACCCGGCCGAGGGTTTTTTCCTGATTCTTTCCGGCCAGGTCAAGGTGTATAAGTTGTCCCTGGACGGCAAGGAGCAGGTGCTGCACTTTGTCGGCCCGGACGAAATCTTCGCCGAGGTCCCGGTCTTCTCCGGAGGAAGCTATCCAGCCCACGCTGATGCCCTGCGGGAGACCAGAACCCTTTTCTTTCCCCGCCGGGCAATGCGCGCACTGCTGGCCAAGGATCCCAGTTTGGCCATGAACATGCTGGCCGACTTGTCCCGCCGTCTGCGTCAGCTGACCTTGCTGGTGGAAAATCTGTCCTTGAAGAAAAGTCCCGCCAGGCTGGCGGCCTATCTGTTGCACATGAGCACGGAACTGCTCCAAACCGACGAGGTGGAACTTGATATCACCAAAGGCCAGCTGGCCACCCTGCTGGGTACCACGCCGGAAACCCTGTCTAGGACCCTGAAGAAGCTCTCTGAAACCGGGATCATTCAGGTCCAAGCCCGGACCATCCGGCTTTTGGACAAGGTGGCACTGGAACGCATGACCAACGGATAGAATGATACATGCTCCCGGTTAAAGCAACGCCGAGGATGGGTCTGGATGATGCAACCACATGAATTGCCATGCTTGATTCGACAACATGCATTTTTCGGCCGGATGCAAATCCCTTAGTGCCCTCGGTTGCTTACCTGGCGAATGAACGTGTCCGGGGCGCAGCCCGGCTGCTCCAGGCGAAGGACCGCACGCACGCCGGGATGGGCCAGGGACAGTGATTCACCCAGCTGGTTTTCCAAACGATACGCCTTGGGTGCAATGATTGGTCGACGCAGGCCAGGCAACACCAGCTCCACGGGCCGCGAGGCGTCCCACTGGTCCAAAACTTTAACCAGCCATTGTTCCTCCCCGATTTTTTCCGTCACTTGGCCAACCATGGGCATGGTGCCCAAGCTGTCCCATCGCCGGGATGCGGTCGCCGGCGCGCCGGACAGGAAAAAACCCGTATCCATGGCCCTGCGCAACGACCCGCGAAGTTCACGCAAGTAAAGGTCGGGTCTGATATCAGCTTGTGCCATGTTCTCCAAGGCCGAGCGGTACACGTCGCAGACCAAGGCTACGTATGCGCCGGACCGCATCCGGCCTTCGATCTTCAAAGCCGCGATCCGATTCCTGCACAGCCATGGCAAGTATTTGACCAGACATAGATCCCGGGGACTGAAAAACGCGGAAAACTTCTCCTGCTCCAGCACTTCCCAGAGAATCTCTCCTGGACGGAGCTGCTCCTCCAGGGACATGGCCACTGGGCGGTAGTGAAACCGGCAGGGTTGCGTGCATTGGCCGCGATTGGCCGAACGGGCGTTCAGATACGCACTCAGGGAGCAACGCCCGGAAATAGCCAGGCACATGGCCCCATGCACGAAGACTTCCAGCTCCATGCCGGGCACGGCGGCCGCCACGGCCCGGATCTCCCGCAGGTTCATTTCCCGAGCCAGATTGACCCGTGCTGCGCCGAGCTCCCTCCAGAATGCGACCGCGGCACTGTTGCCCGTATTGGCCTGCGTGCTGACGTGTATCCGGATATCCGGCAATTCTTGCCGGGTCAGATGAAACACCCCCGGATCAGCCACAATCACACCGTCGAGAGGATACTGGCGCAGTCTGGCCAATACTTCGCGCACAGGGCCCAGGTCACCTTCTGCGGCAAAGGCATTGAGACAATAGTAGATCCGGACATTGCAGGCCCGGGCCAGATCAAGGGCTCGCCCCAACTCCCTCCAGCCAAGACCGGAGGAACCGGCCCGCAAATTGAATGCTGATCCGCCCAAGTACACGGCGTCGGCCCTGTATCGCAGGGCAATGCGAAGTTTTTCGAGGCTGCCGGCCGGAACGAGCAGTTCCGGAAGAGGTACAAAAGAAGGCATGCGGGGGGGATAGATCAGTGGGTTAGACCGCGTTGCCGGCGATGCTCCTTCATGGCCGTCAAAATCGAATAGGGCACGAAAAGATTGCCGAATCCGATGCCCAGGTGCACGTCCGGCTTGACCGTCCCGTGGAAGTCCGATCCTCCCGTCACCAGGAGATCCAAATCCCGGGCGATTTGCACATAAGCGAGGGTCTGATCCGGACGATGCAGGGTATAATAAGCCTCCAAGCCATCCAAACCGTATTCTTTCAGTTGGCGGATGACCCCGCGCAGGTCCGGTCCCTGCAGGCCCAGCAGAAACGGGTGGGCCAAGACAACCGTGGCCCCCACGCTTTTCAACAGGTCAATGGCCTGACGCGGCCCCAGTTTTTCCTTAGGCACATACGCCCTGCCTTCGGAACCCAGATAGACGCGGAAAGCGGTGCTGATTGAATCCACAAATCCCTTTGCGTGCATCACTTGGGCAATATGCGGACGGCCCACGGCATCCCCGCCAGCCACGGCCAGGACGTCTTCATAGGCAATCTCCATGCCCAGGGCGTTCAATTTGGCCATGATCATATGATTACGCTCATGCCTGCGCTGGCGCAGGGATTCCAAGGACTGACTGAGTTTACTCATCCCGACCGGAATCCAGTATCCCAGAATGTGCATATTACCCGATGGTGAAACCACGCTCAGTTCGCATCCCGGGATGAACTCAATCCCGAGTTTCTCTGCCAGGATCATGGCCTCTTCAAGCCCCCCGGTGGTATCGTGATCGGTCAGGGCAATGGCCTCCAAACCCGTTTTTTTTGCCGCCAGCATCAATTCCGACGGAGTCAGCGTGCCGTCGGAAGCAGTGGAATGGGTGTGCAGATCAATACCAGCCATGGACAGGAATAGGGGCAACAGGATGATTCAAGAAACGATCCTTACCTATATCATTCTGGAAGCCTCCACAAGAAAAACCCGCCTTCCCAAAAAACAATCCCCGCCGGACATGTCCTTGTCCGGCGGGGAAGAAGAAACATGGGACAGAATATGTTACAGGGAACGGTCCAGGATCACCCCTGCCATTTCCTCGAGGGATTCGGCCAACTTGATGATTTCATCCGGGGGAAGGCGCCGAATGACCTCTTTTGTTTCCGGATCATAAATCTCCACCTGAAGACGCTCGCTGTTTTCGCCGACCCTCAGCCGGATATGCAAGCCAAGATCTTGCATTCGTTCGTCAGCGGCTTCAACGGCCTGGAAAAGCTTTTCTCGGGCTTGCCCGGGGGCAAAAACCTCGTCATTAACCCGCACGGCATCCTTGACCGTATTTTCCTTGGCCGATGCAAAGGGCAAATCCAGGCTTACGGACCTTTCCTGGAAAACCGGGGAGTTGTTTTGGATAGTTTCGATTTTCATACCCCACCTCTCACCGCTGATGCACATGACAGCAAGATGAAGAATGTCGCATGACTTTGGCAACCATATCTCACGATTAAGATCAAGGTTGCCATGTCCTCATCTGTTGTATCGGCGCTTACCGAATTTTCTTTAGGGGGTGTTCGCACTCTTTTTTCAAAAATTTTTGGTTCGGACAATTCATGGGGTGCTCTGATCCAAGCCATGCAATTTTTTCAGCATGGTCCGTCATGGGCGTGACGTGAAGCATGTTTGCAAGATGAAGCGAGTGAACCGAAAAGAGAAAAAACAACATGCTTTAATCATTAACAAAAATAAGACGAACCAAGAACATTCTTTCCCTGCTCAAGGCATGAGGCCAGACCATCTTGAAATTCGGCCCACGCCCTTTGGACACTCCACAAAAAAACATAACTTATTTATATTAATAGTTAAATTAGTTATGGCATTGTGCTTGCTTTGCATGAAACCAATACGAGTTCAACCCCTTTGAGGAGGTCTTCTTATGTCTCTGGCTATTAATACCAATTTAATGGCTCTCAATGCCGCCAGAAATCTTTCGGCAAGTTATTCACGGCTTGGAACATCAACTCAACGCCTCTCCTCGGGCCTGCGCATCAACAACGCCTCGGACGACGCCGCGGGTCTGGCCATCCGCGAACTGATGCGCGCGGAAATATCCTCCATGCGCCAAGGGATGCGCAACGCCAACGATGCCATTTCCTTGATCCAGACCGCGGACGGCGCCCTGCAGGTCATTGATGAAAAACTGATCCGCATGAAGGAGCTGGCCACCCAGGCGGCCACCGGCACCTACAATTCGGACCAGCGTCTGATCATTGATTCGGAATACCAGGCCATGGCCTCGGAAATCACCCGGATCGCCAACGCCACCAAATTCAACGGGGTCTACCTGCTCAACGGTAACCTTTCAGGCGGGAACAACCCGGCCAGCTGGGGTGTTACACACAATGGAGAAGGCCTGCAGTCCACCGGCCCCATGAAGATCCACTTCGGCACGGGCAATGACAGTGCCGAGGATTACTACTACATCGCCATCGGCAACGCCACGGCCTCGGCCCTGGGAGTGGGGAACAATTCAGGCGCCGGACTTACAGGCGACTACGCCGGGAATTCCATCTCCACCCAGGCCGGCGCCCAGCGGGCACTGGACGCCTTGAACGCGGCCATCATCTCCAAGGACCTGATCCGCGCCAGCCTGGGTTCCTTGCAAAACCGACTGGCCAACACCGTGACCAACCTGTCCATTCAGGCAGAAAACCTGCAGGCAGCGGAATCGCGCATATCCGACGCGGACGTGGCTCTGGAAATGACCGAATTCGTACGCAACCAAATCATCACCCAGGCGGCCGTGGCCATGCTGGCCCAGGCCAACTCCCTGCCCAGGATGGCCATGCAGTTGATCAGCGGCTGATAAAACCGCAATCGTCCCTTGCCGCGGCTTCTTCCCGGGGCTAAACATCGGCAGACCTTCTCCATGACGACAAGGGCCTGAAGCATGCTTCAGGCCCTTGTCGTCATGGACGCAAGTCAGAGATTTGACTCCCGGCCAAAAAACTTCAAGGCGTTTTGGGCCGCCTGTTGCTCGGCCTTTTTCACGCTGGTTCCGCGGCTTCGGAACTCCTCCCCCGTGGGCAGCCGCAACAAAACATGAAACATGCGTTCATGCTCCGGGCCGGAGGTTTCCTCGAGAACATACGTCGGCCTGTCCTTGAAAATCTGCTGCGTCATCTCTTGCAGTCTGGTCTTGTAGTCCTTTTCCGATTGCACCTCTTTGATCCCCGACCAGAGAGGTGCAAAACGATTTAGCACCCATTCCCGGGCCGCGTAGTACCCGCCATCCAGAAAGACGGCCCCCAGCAAGGCCTCGAAGGCATCGCTCAACAGGGCGGGACGCTGTCTTCCTCCCTGGCTTTCCTCACCACGCCCCAACATCAGCATCCGATCAAGCCCCAGATCAAGCGCCAGGCTCGCCAGGGCCCGTTCGTTGACCAGCATGGCCCTGTACACGGTCAACCGCCCTTCATCAGCGTCCGGATAGCGCGAAAACAGCTCTTCGGTAATGCACAATTCCAGAACCGCGTCCCCCAAAAATTCCAGCCGCTCGTTGCTCTGGCCTCTTCCGGTGGACTCGTTGGCATGGGAACTATGCGTCAGCGCTTCATTGAGCAGATCGACCTTGGCAAAAACATACCCTATTTTGTCCTGTCCCGTGTTCACATCGCGTTTCACCGTCTTCCAAACCTCCTGTTCCATGGAAACCAATGATCCTCATGAAGACCAACCGCCTTTCGCCGAGGGGAATGCGCCTTTTATCCGGGAGAATCGAGACATTTGCACAAAGCATTGGCAAAAGATAATGTTTTGCCGAGGCGACAGAAAGAAGTCAATCGGCTCAAGCTCTGCAGTGAAAAAAATAACGCAAGTGCTGAAGGAGGCAACCTATGGTCGGCATTTATGTGGGCGCAACATCAGGCTATTCGGGGAAAAACCTGATAGCCATGGGTCTGGGGCTCAAATTCCAAAAGGACGGCCTAAAAGTCGGCTACATCAAGCCAGTCGGCGCCATGCCCGTGGAAAAAAACGGCAGGTTGGGCGACGAAGATGCCTTTTTCGTTCAGGAAGTCCTGGGACTGCACGAAGACCCTGCTCTGGTCACTCCGGTTCTGGTGACCAAGGACTTCCGGGCCAAAGCCTTTGACGGCCAAGCCAGCGACTTGATGGGCGATATCAAGCACAGTTTTGAAGCCATCAGCAAAGACAATGACGTGACCATCGTGGCAGGATCCGGCAGCATGTACTCCGGCAAATACTGCAATGTGGACGCTGTGGAGGTGGTCAGGACCCTGGGCATCCAAGCATTGGTTATTGATCGCTTCGTCAAGGAGCTGGATTACGATTATTTGGTGGTCCTCAAGGATGCCCTGGGCGACCAACTCATCGGCACCATTCTCAATGACATTCCACCTGATTTCATGACCGAACTCAAGGAACATATCGTCCCGTTCCTGGAACGCAACGGGGTGAAGGTGCTGGGCATACTGCCGCGGGATCCCCTTTTAGGCGCCATCCAGGTCGCGGAACTGGCCCAACGCCTGGGCGGACGAATCGTCACGGCGCAGCATAAAACCGACCGGGTCGTGGAAAACTTTCTCATCGGCAGCATGCAGGTGGAGAACTTCATGACCCATTTCCGGAAAAACAAAAACACCGCCATCATTATGGGCGGCGACCGGTCCGACGTACAGTTGGTGGCCTTGGAAGGGGAATGTCCCTGCCTGATCCTCACCGGAAATATTTATCCCAACGACATCATTCTCACCCGGGCTGAGGTCAAAGAAATCCCCATTATCATTGTCCGGGACGACACCTTCAGCATGTCCAAAAAAATGGATTCAATCCTTTCCCGGATCAAGCTCAGGGACATGGTCAAAATTCAGCAAGGCGCCCAGGTTGTGGCCAATAATGTGGATATTCCCTTTATCAAGCAAAAAATTGGCCTGCGCTAGACAAATTCGAACAAAAAACCGACTGCGAATATTCATCTTGGAAAGCACACGAGGGCCGCGGAATCATCCATCAATTGGATCTCCGCGGCCGCTGTGTTTGATGAAACTGGTCTTTATGCAGCTAACACTCTTGTCCTCGCGCATAGACCATATCCTCCGGCAAATTCTCGCACATGGCTGCCGCCTTGGCCAATCGGTCGCAGCACTCATTTTCCGGATCGCCGGCATGTCCACGGACCCAAAAAAATCGAACCTTATGCGCCTTAAGCAAGATATCCAGCCGGACCCAGAGATCCCGATTCTTGACCGGCTTTTTCTCCGAAGTCAGCCAGCCGTTGCCCCGCCATTTGGCCAGCCACCCTTTGTTCACCGCATCATGCAGGTATCTGGAATCCGTGAACACCGTTACTGAACATGAAGCTTTCAGGCATTCCAATGCTTCAACCACTGCCAGCAGTTCCATCCGGTTGTTCGTGGTCCTGCGGTATCCGCCGGAAATTTCACGGCGATGGCCGCCACAGAGCAGCACCGCTGCCCACCCGCCCGGGCCGGGATTGCCGAGGCAGGCGCCGTCCGAATAAATGGCGACCTGGGAATTTTTTTCAACGGTCACTGGCTCTGTTCTCCGATTTTGCCGCGGTATTGCCCACCATTCAACGGAACATTTTGCCCAGCCGGTTCGTTCAGCCCATTCCAGATCAAGCCCAGAGCCTTGCCCAAACCGCCCGGCCAATCCCCGCTTTGCCAATATGGGGAAAAATGCTCTTTGCTCAAATGGCTCGCCAGTTCCCGCCCCACTGCCCGTTCCACCAAGGGAGGTAAAATGACCACGGCCTGTCTGCCGTCGGGATACACTCCGATGAATATTGTTGCCATGTCCTGTTGCGGCGGGTCCAACGGTTCAACGTCCACAATCACCTGCAATTCCAGACCAAAGGAGGATTTTAGAGCCCGGGAGAGATCCCGGACCGCCTTTTTCTGCTTGTCCGTGAGGGTATTTGTTTTGTCCAGCAAAACATGTTTCGGTCCAATCCGATGGGCATCCATCATTTCCAGGGTTCGGTCGTAATGCCTCCAAAAAAGCCAGATCACTCCCATGAACACAAAAATGACACCCAAGGATCGCAACAGTCCTTCCCAGGGCGGCGCATCGCGACGATGCACTCCAAAGGGCATCAGGGGCTCCTTTTCAATCTTATCCGCTTGAATCGAGAATCCAACGTTGTAAAGGCTTTTCCACCAAGGCCCGGATTTCCTCCAGCCGTTCGCGGGACTGGGCCTCGAATCTGAGCACCAAAACAGGCTGGGTGTTGGAAGCTCGCAAGAGACCCCAGCCATCGGGCAGCACCAGACGAACGCCGTCCACGTCCACGATGTCGTACCTGTGCCTGAAGTATTCCTTGGCCTGCTCCACCACCTTGAACTTTACGGCCTCCGGACAGTCCACGCGCAACTCCGGAGTAGAATAAATCAAGGGCCACTCCTGCAAATAACTGCTCAAGGGGACATTCGGATCCTGCCCGAGGATCTCCACAAGCCGCATCGATGCATACAATGCGTCGTCAAAACCGTAATACCTGTCCGCAAAAAACATATGGCCGCTCATTTCCCCGGCCAAGACCGCACCGGTTTCCTTCATCCGGGCCTTGATCAGGGAGTGGCCCGTCTGGCCCATGATCGGCTTGCCTCCGTAATCGGCGATATCCTGAAAAAGAAGGTGCGAACATTTAACCTCGCCGATAACCGTGGCCCCGGGCAGGGTCTGAAGCACCCGTCGCGCGAATATCGCCAGAAGGCGGTCGCCGTAGATCATTTGCCCCTGCTCATCCAGAGCGCCGATACGATCCGCGTCGCCGTCCAGGCCGATCCCGACATGGGCCTTGGTTTCCAGCACCTTGGCCCGTAAATCAATATTGTTCGCATCCTGAGTCGGATCCGGATGATGGTTCGGAAAGCTCCCATCCGGCTGACAATAGAGCTCCACCACCTCAGCCCCGATCCGACGTAACAATTCGGCGCAAATGAGGCCGCCTGCTCCGTTGCCTCCGTCCACCACCACCCGTACTGGTCCGCTCAAGGCAGCCTGAGCGCTGAGTTCATTCAAATAGGCGGGCACGATATTGTGCTCCGTGGCCATGCCCCTGCCCTGGGTGAACTTCCCCCGGGCCATGATGGCGTAAACCTCTTGAATCTGCTCGGAATGAATCGTTCCCTCTCCGGCCCAGACCTTGAATCCGTTGAATTCCGGCGGATTATGACTTGCGGTGATCATCACGCCAGCATGGCGGTTGAGCTTTTTCACGGCATAATAGAACACCGGCGTGGGCACCATGTGCACATAAATCACATCCACCCCGGTGGACAACAGCCCGCGGATCATGGCTCGCTGGTACCCCGGGGAACTGTGCCTGCAGTCGTGCCCGACCACCGCCTGTCCAAAACCCAATCGCAAAAAATAGGTGCCGCAGGCCTTGCCCAACAACTCAACCCACTCTTCATCAAAATCCCGGTCAACAACGCCCCGGATATCATAGGCCCGAAAAATTTCATGGTTCAATGCCCTCATTGCAATATATCCTCCTGAAAACAAACCGCCCATGCCACGACGCCTTGCGTCTTAAGCTGATTTCCGTTGCAAGCCAAGTGGTAAAGGGACATGGGATTCTTGCCGTCTTGACCTGAAAAAACGGATCAGGTAAATCCGACCACATGAACTGGGACTGGGAAAAACTTCAAGACAAGCGGCAACGACACGGTCCCCAGGGGCCGGATCTCACGCAAATCAATGAACAATTGAACAAGCTGAAAAACATCAAGCTGCCTGGCGGCGGCAAGATTGTCTTTCTGATCGTTGTTCTGCTGTGGCTGGCCACCGGCATTTACATCGTCAATCCGGACGAGGTGGGAGTGGTCCAGCGCTTCGGTTCCTTCAACCGGATAACCGATCCAGGTCCGCACTACCATATGCCCTATCCCTTTGAAAAAGTGCAAACCCCCAAGGTCACCCAGGTCCGCCGCTTTGAAATCGGTTACCGAACCATTACGGCCCCCACAGTGGCCGGGGCTGAACCTCAATACAGGATCGTCCCCGAGGAATCGCACATGCTCACAGGCGATGAAAACATCGTGGACGTCCAGTTCATCGTCCAGTACCAGCTCAAGGATCCGGTGAGATATCTGTTCAACATCCAGATGCCTGACGCCTCCGTGAAAAGCGCCGCGGAAACGGCCATGCGCGAGGTCATCGGATACAACAAGCTGGATGCCGCCCTGACCGACGGCAAGCCGGCCATTCAGGACGAGACCCGGGCACTGATGCAAACCATCATGGACCGCTACCAGTCCGGGATCCAGATTCTGGCCGTGCAACTGCAGGATGTGCAACCGCCGGAGCCGGTCATCGACTCCTTTCGCGACGTGGTTCGAGCCAGGGAGGATGCCGTACGCATCACGAACCAGGCCGAGGCCTACAGCAACGACATCGTACCTCGGGCCCGCGGCGAGGCCGCGATCATCATCAACCAAGCCGAAGCCCACAAGGAGGCCGTGGTCCGCAAGGCCGAGGGCGAGGCGCAGCGTTTTCTGTCCATCCTGGCGGAATACAAACAAGCGCCGGAAGTCACCAGAAAACGCCTCTACCTTGAAACCATGGAAGAAGTACTCAGCCTGCCCGGGCTGAGCAAGACGATCATCTCCGATCAGGCCATCAATCAGGTCTTGCCCTATCTTCCCCTGGAAAGAATCTCCCCGCGGGCCATGCCGTCAGAAATCAAGCAACCGGCGCAGGTCATATCACCAAACATGCCCAGTGAGCCAAGTGTTCGAGGAGGGAGAGCACAATGAAAGCCTTGACCTTTCCCGTGGTTATCGTCGTCGCCATCCTCGGCTTCCTCCTGGCCACCCAGAGCGCCTTCATTGTTGACGAAACCGAACGCGCCATTGTTCTGCAGCTCGGCAAGCCCGTGGGCCAAACCAAAGAACCCGGCCTGCACTTTAAACTGCCGTTTGTGCAAAACGTGCTCTTTTTCGATGCCCGGATTCTGGACTACGACTCCCGGCCCGCGGAAATCCTGACCAGGGACAAGAAAAACATGATGGTGGACAACTATTCCAAGTGGCGCATTGTCGATCCCTTGCAGTTCTACACCACCTTGCGCACCCTGCCCATGGGTCAGGCCAGGCTGGATGACATTATCTACGCCGAATTACGTGTTCTTCTGGGTCAGCATACCCTGACCGAGGTCGTGACCACCAAACGCGCCCAGATCATGGAGGAAGTGACCAGCAAGAGCAACGCTTTGGTAAAGGAATACGGCATCGAGGTTATTGACGTGCGCATCAAACGCACTGACCTGCCTGCGGAAACCCAGCGCGCCGTGTTCAACAGAATGATTGCCGAGCGTGAACGGGAAGCCAAGACCTATCGGGCCGAAGGCGAAGAACGCGCGGCTAACATCCGTTCCCTGGCGGACAGGGAAAAGGTGATCCTCCTGGCGGAGGCCACGCGGACCTCCCAGCAGTTGCGTGGAGAGGGCGACGCCCAGGCTGTCAAGACCTTCGGGGAAGCCCTGAATCAAGCCCCGGAATTCTACGGATACATGCGTACCCTGGAAGCCTATAAAAAGACCATGGACCAGAACACGCAACTCATTTTGACGCCCTCCAGCCCTTTTTTACGCCTCCTTCAAGAGGAATAACCGGCTGGATCGGCCGCCTCAGAAAAAGCCCCACTCCAGCAACCGATTGTAGGCGTACTGGGCCTGCTCTCCTGAATCCACACTCTGCAGGTAGCGGTAATACTCCTCTGCCGCCTTTTTTTTATGTCCCATGCCTTCCTGGGAGAATCCCTTCAGAAAGACGGTGTTCGGGTTGCCCGGAAGCATTCGTTCATAACGGTCAAATTGCGCATAGGCGGCATCAAATTGCTTCAAACCCACCTTGGCCAAACCGCTGAGATGATGGCCCTGGGCCTCGGACGGATAGACGCGCTGGGCCTGTTCAGCAAAAAAAGCCGCCTTTTTGGGCCGCTCCTGGGCCAATTGACACTTGGCCATGAGCACCAGTCCGGCGTAATCCTCCGGAGCCTTTTGCAGGGCCTCCTCAAATGCGCTCTCAGCCTTGGGAAACTCTTCGCGCATCATGGATTTCTCGCCCTCCTGCAGCTTCTCAATGGCGTCCTTGATCTTGCGCAGCTCGGCCGTGGAATCCATGTACCGCTCCCGATGTACCGGAAGACCGCGGGCATCGGCATAGGCGGTGTTCGCGTTGTGCACCGCTGTCTGATACCGCTCTTCGCTCATGGGATGGGTTGAAAACATCATTTCAATGGCCGAAGGCTTGCTCTTGGACATGTTGCGCAACACATCCATCAATCCGACCATGCCATCCGGACTATACTCCGACCGGGTCATGTATTCCATGCCCAAGGCATCGGCCTGACGCTCGTCGTTGCGGCTGTAATGAGCGAGCAGCGCGCCCGAGGCGATCCCGCCCAGGCCGGCGGCAATGGCCGCGTACTTCTCATTCTGGGTGGCCAGATAGATTGTGGCCCCGGCCATGATCACGCTGGCCAGGATTCCCGTGGACATTCGCGCCGAGGTGTGCCGGGCATTGACATGACCCAGCTCGTGGCCGATCAACCCGGCCAATTCGGCTTCATTCTGCATTTCCAGAAGTATTCCGCGGGTCGTGGCCACGCTGCCGCCGGGAAAAACGTATGCATTGGCGTGGTTGGCATTTACGCAGCGAAACGAGTACGGCATGTGCGGCCGGTGCGTGTTGGCGGCCATTCCGCTGCCGACATGGGTCAGATAGGCGTTCAGCCGTTCATCCTGCACCGGTCCGTAATCCGAGGAAAACTGATGCGGAGAATGTTCCTGGTCCAGCTGGACTTCATTTTCCTCGGAAAAGAACATCAACTGGCTCTGTCCGGTGACGGGATTGACCGCGCAGCCAGTGGCCGCTCCGGCAGCCAGCCCCGCGGCGCCGGCCGAGGTCAGCCACAAGAAATCCCTGCGGGTCAGGGATCTTGGCGAGATACGGTTTTGGAATTGATGCATGATGTTTCTTCCTCGTAAAACCCTGTGCCCAAGTGTCTTGCAAAATGGAGTTTATACCCTCGGATCATTTAGCAAGAAGCCAGGCAGAGTTCAAGAACTGAATCGGATCGATCCAGGCAAGCGGGAAAACAGACAATCATGGTTCCCGAGGCGGACGGCAGTAGGTCTCCCGGGTAAAGCAGGCCACAATGACCGTGAGCGCCAGCCATCCGGTCAGCAGCAAGAACCCGGTCTGATAGGCCTGTATGTCATAAACCCGCACGCCGGCTAACGTCTCTCCGCTCCACTGACGGTCCAGCATCCAGCCCAATACCGGCTGAAGAATCATCGGACCGGTCATGGTGCCCATGTTGCAGACCCCGGAAATTGTCCCGGCTAGCCGCGTCGGGGCCGACTCCTTGGCGTAGGCGAAGCCGACGATGACCACGCCGCAAGCGCAACCAGCCGCAACAGCGATGACAGCAAAGAGAGACACCGGCAGGGAGCGAACCTGGATGGCAATGGTCCAGGCCGCCAGGGCAATAACCGAGGCAATGACGTACAACGGCTTGCGCCGTCCGAACCTGTCCGACAGATGTCCAAAGAGAGGACCGGACAAGGCCCAGGCGATCATGATCATGGATGTCAGTGCGGCGCCGGCCCGGGCGCTGAGCCCGTACCGAATCTCCAGGTACGGCACCCCCCACAGGCCGCAAAAGGTGAGCACCACACCGACCATCCCGGCCTGGGCAATGGGAAGCAGCGTGGTGTTGCGGTACTGAAAAACGCTGCCCAATCCCTTGAGCAGACTGCCGGGCGAGACACCGGCAACTTTAGTGGCAGTGATATATGAGGCATAGCCTTTCTCCGAGGGGTCGTCCCGCACCACGATCCAGACAAGAATGCCGATGGCCAGGCAAATCAACCCCATGCCCCACATCACTTCGCGCCAGCCGATCCACTCCACGCAAAGGCGCAACGGAACTCCTGCGCTCACCGCACCGGCCACGCCGCACAGCAGGGCCACGCCAGTGACAAAAGCGAACCGTCGCTGCGGGAACCAATGCATGGCGATCTTCATCAAGGTCACCCAGGCAACGGCAACGGAGCCGCCGATCAGCAGCCTGCCGACATTGGCCAGAACAACGTGGTCGGCCATGGCGAAAAACGCCGTGCCCAAAGCGGCCACAATGGCCCCCGTGGTCAAAAGCCGCCGCGGACCCCAATGATCCACCAGCAGCCCCGTGGGGATCTGCATGGCCACGTAGCTGTAGAAATAGAACGCGGAAAAATTCCCCAGGGCCGCGGCTGTGATCTGGAAATCGCTCATTAGCTGATCCGTCATCACGGCTGGGGCCACCCGCTGGTAAAAACCGACGAAATACAGCCAAGCCCCCAACCCCCAGACCAGCCATGACAAGCGCAAAGGAGGATACGGCACCGGGGATGGACTGGGTTCCCGAAGAATCATGGAGCGTTGCGCATTGTTTCAGGAATACACCTAG
>DSBL01000022.1 GCA_011049455.1 Desulfonatronum sp.
CTAGGCCTCATCCTGCATCAATTCATCCGGGAAGTCGCAATTGACGTAGACATTCTGCACGTCGTCATAATCCTCCAGCGCCTCCATCAGCCGCACGATCTTTGTGGCTGTATCCACATCAACGGGCACAAGGTTATGTGGGATCATGGTCACTTCCTCACTCTCGGCCGCGAGCCCGGCCCGGGCAAAAGCCTGCTGCACGGCTTGGAATTTCTCCGGCGTGGTGTGCACCTCCCAAAAATTTCCGTCCTCCTGGATGTCTTCGACTCCGGCATCCAATCCGACCTCCAGCAATTGTTCATCACTGGAGGTTTCACGATCAAAGCTGAACACCCCTTTTTTCTCGAACATCCAGGCCACGCACCCTGATTCGCCCAGATTGCCGTTGTTTTTAGTAAAGATATGACGAATATCCGCAACCGTCCGATTCCGGTTATCCGTGGCCGCTTCCACGAGTACGGCCACTCCGCCGGGGCCGTACCCCTCATAGGTGATTTCATCCAGGGATTCCGCGCCCAACTCGCCGGTTCCCTTTTTCAAGGCCGTTTCAATCTTGTCCTTGGGCAGATTCACGGCCTTGGCCGCGGCAATGGCCGCACGCAACCTGGCATTGGAGTCCGGATCGCCGCCGCCCTGTCGGGCAGCAAGCATCACTTCCTTGGTCACCTTGGTGAAAATTTTGCCCTTTTTCTTGTCCTGCACGGATTTTCGGGCTTGAATGTTCTTCCATTTGCTGTGTCCGGCCATACCCTATCCCCATTGCTGTTTATTTTTTGCCCATGGCAACGAAAAACATTTCCCTGCTCTCGGCGCGCGAACTCTTGGGCTTAAATCCCTGCACACGCTCGAACACCCGCCGCATTTCCTCCAACAGGGCCTTTGCTTCATGGGCTTCAAAAAACTTGACCACGAACGTGCCGCCCTTTATCAAGCACTCTCGACAGATTGCAAGAGCCTGAAAAGCCAAATCCAGCGATTTGGCCTGATCCGCGAACTTGATCCCGGTGGTTTTTGGAGCCATGTCGCTGAGTACCACGTCAAAAGGACCCTGCTCAACCAGTGTCTGGCGGGCTTTGCTTGTTTCGTCGAAAACATCGCCCAGCACGAAAATGCCTTGCGCGGGCAGCTCGACGCTCAGGGGGTTAAGATCCATGGCCACAAGTCTGCCTTGGGCGCCGATCTTTTGCGCCGCGTACAAGGACCAGGAGCCGGGAGAGGCTCCAAGGTCCAGCACCTTCTGGCCGACCCGCAATAACCGAAAACGCTTGTCCGCCTCCCTGATCTTGTAGACGGACCGTGCCGGGTAATTGTCCTGCTTGGCTTTTATAAAATAATGGTCACGGTAGGTTTTCACGGCAACCCCGTTTGAACGTTCATCATTGAGTACCCCAAAGAAATGCCAAGGCCAAGTCGCATGGATCGCCCCAAAAAACGTCCCGTCCGACTCCAGATAACCAACCAGTTCGGCCAACGCCAATCCCTGGACAATGCGCTCGAACAATACCTGACCATACCTGGAGCCAAGGGAGTATTGCTGCTTGGACTCGGTCCGTCACCGGCGGCCCTGGCCGCCGCCGTTGGCGGGCAATCCCCCGTGGACTACCTGGAATCACCAGATTTTGCCCGGCAGATGCCGACGTCCTGGTTGCAAGAAATCCCTGCTCACTGGCGGAAAATATCCACTGAGGATCTGCGTGAACCGGAACTGCTGCAGCGCAAGGCCCTGTTTTATCGTCCCAACCTGAGACTGTTTCCGGATTTTTGGACACCGGTTCTGGCCGCCAAAAGCCTCGGCACTCTCCCCGCCTCCCAGGTCGCAGATGAAAAGACCCTCTGGATGCCCGCACCCCAAAAGAGGCTTCTGGTCAACGAACTCTCCGGTGCCTTTGCCAAGGCTGGAATGCATGTCCATGCCCTTCCCCAGGACCTGCCACCGACAGTGTTTCTGAAGCAATTACAAGCACATCGGCCTGACTTCTTTTTTTGCATAAATTTCCAGGGACTGGATCCCTTCGGACAAAACTTCGCCGCCCTGAACCACCTGGAAGTGCCCGTGGCGGTCTGGTGCGTGGACAATCCCTTTCATCTTCTGTCCGCCCTGAAATCAACCTTTTGGCAACAGTGCATGCTGTTCGTAACGGACGACTGGTTCATCAACCCGCTGTTGTCTCACGGCGCCCGGCGCGTATGCCATCTGCCCCTGGCCACCGACCCGGACCATTTTCAACCGCATAAAGCATTTCATGACGATGAGCTGGCCCAAAAAATCGTTTTTGTGGGCCGCTCTTCCTTTCCGGACAAAAACAATTTTTTTGCCGGATGTCGTCTTTCCCGCGACAACATGGCACAAGCCGCGGAAATGATGGCCCAGGGTCTCCGTCCTGATTTTGCCTGGTGGCGGTTGCGATATGAACAAACGCCGCTTTGGCCGGCGCAAAGTGTTCGACAAATCGGTTTTGCTGCCGAGCAGTGCAATCTGGCATGGCGCACAGCACACCTCGCGGCCGCGGCTGAAATGGGACTGACCGTCTTCGGCGATCCTGACTGGCGCGAGCGGCTGCCCGCCAATGTGGAGCTGCGTCCGCCAGTGGATTATTATGGTCCGCTGGGCGACATCTACAGCCAGGCGCGTTTCACCCTGAACCTGACCAGCCTGCTTTTGCCCCACGGGCTGACGCAACGGCATTTCGACGTTTGGGCCGCAGGTGGCTTTTTGCTCACGGATAACACACCGGGACTTCGGATTTTTGACCAGGAGCTGGTCCACGAGATTGCTTTCGCCAAGCCGGAGGAATTCCGCCCCTTGGTTCAACGTTTGGATGCCGACCCAATCAGTGCGGCTGAGCTACGCCAAGCCTGGCAAAAACATATCCTGGCCAAACACACCTATGACCATCGCGTGTCAACCTTGCTGGATGCACTGGACCTGAAACCATGATGCGGCATCCTGCCTTGACCGTGAATGCATTTCCCAGTATTTGTCACCTCCATCAACGCCGTGGGGGCGTGGCTCAGCTGGGAGAGCGCTGCCTTCGCAAGGCAGAGGTCGGGGGTTCGAATCCCCCCGTCTCCACCATTAAAAATCAATGGCTCCATCATCAGGGAGCCTTCTTTTCCTGCATTGTCTGCCCTTCTGCGTGGAAAACGCATTCTCGACTCCATGGAGACTTCCCAAAATTCCATAATAGTCTCCAACTTCAGGATTCACGATTGGCTTTTCCAGGGGCCGCGCGCATTGGCACTTGGTCTTTTTGCAGCCGGCCTTTTCTATACGTAACGTCTCAAGACGTTGCGTGTGCGGATGACAGGACGTCACCTCGACGATCGTGAAACCGTCGGACGACCAACAAAAAACCGCGCTCATCCGTAGACAGAAACATCGAAAATGCAGAAAGGATTCTCGACGTCATGCCTGAAAAACCCATCGCACCCAAGACATCGCCGATAAAAATCCACGACATGATATACACTTTCGTCAAAACCCTGGCCAAAGATGCACGCCGCACGAAGCTGGCAGTCGATTTCAAGGTGAAAGGGTTTTGAAAACCCAGATTATCAACACCTGAAACTCAAAAAAGCTGACCTGCCTCTTCCTTCATGAACACCAGCAACCCATCGGTTCTCTTTTGCCGTCAATATTTCCCGCGCGGCCTGTCCCAGCCAAAAGACGGCTTCCGGTTTTCCGCGGATGCGTTGTTGTTGGCCTGCTTTGCGGGATCACGGAAACCCCTACGGGTTTTAGACCTGGGTACCGGCTGCGGGGTCGTGGGGTTGGGGCTGCTGCTGATCCATGCCGAAGCAAACTTTACAGTAATGGGAGTGGATCATGATCCGTCGATGATCCAAGCCGCCAAAATCAATGCCGCCGCCTTGGGATTCGAGCATCGATTCACGACTGTTCTCGGCAATGTCGCCAAAAAAATCGCGACATTGCCGCCCGGCCGATTCGATCTCGTGCTCTGCAACCCTCCCTACCGCCAAAAAGGACGCGGACGCATGCCCGCCGACGAGACCGTCCAATCGGCCCGCTTTGAAACATCCGCCCGCATTGAGGATTTCATCCGCACGGCGACACTGGCCCTGGACACCAAAGGACGCTTGGCCATGATTCATCTGCCTGAAAATTTGCATCGAATATTTTCGTTCATGCACGCCTGCAAACTGGAACCGAAACGATTGCGCTTCGTCCATGGCCACCAGCGCAAGCCGGCCTCACTGCTCCTGGTTGAGGCCCGCAAGACCGGACGCCCTGGGCTGCGAGTCGAACCGCCGCTCGTACTCTATCATCCTTCAGCGCGAGAGAACGCTCTGACCGAGGAAGCCTTGGAATTTTGTCCCTTTCTGAAATGCAATGCTTCCCGCCCGGGATGAAGATTCGAACATGGAAGCTTGGCACATGCAAAGGGTTATTGGACTGGATGCAAATTCTCCCGCACCCAATACAACAGATTAAATTGATCTTTCAGCTTCTCAATCAGGGCGTCCAAATCCTCCTTCTCCAGATCCTGGATGCGAACATAGACTTGCCTGAACCCCTCTTCCTGCTGTTGGCCGTAAGAGGTCAGAATGCTGATGATCCTGGCTTTTTCCGAACGCAAAAATTCCAGCACCTCTTTCAGGCTGCCCGGGGTGTTGGGCAGCTTGAGCGCAAGTTGCACCCCTCCGTATTTTGCTCCGGTGATGGAAATCAGCACCTTGAAAATATCACTCTCCGTGATGATCCCCACGACCGTCCCCTGATCATCCACCACGGGCAATCCCCCGACCCGCCTTTCCATCATCAACAGCGAGGCCTTTTCAATGGTATTGTTCGGGGTTACGGTAAAAGGCTTAACAGTCATGATGTCCTTTACCTTGATCTCGGAAAGCAGATAATACAGCTCGTGAATATCCAACGTCGTGGCTTTGGAGGGAGAGGCTTCCTTGATATCCCTGTCCGTGACGATGCCGAGAAGCCTTTTCCCGCCATCCACCACGGGCAAGCGGCGAATATGCTTTTCTTTCATGATTTTCGAAACCTTCATCATGGAAACATCCGGCTCCACCGTGATTACTTCCCTGGTCATCCAATCGTTGATAAGCATGAAAACTCCTCCTTAAGGATAATAAAATTGTTGGCTCGGTTTTTTGCACAGGCGGTAAATGATAGCAAGAGAACAAACGGAAGAAAACCATGAAAATTCTCCATCTGGAATGTTCCAGCGGACTCGGCGGCGATATGTTTCTGGCCTCTCTGGCGGATCTGGGTGTGGATCTGCATCTTCTGGAGTCTGCGTTGCGCGCCGCCGGCCTGGGTGTGCGTCTGATCTGTCGGTCGACCACGCGCCAGGGATTGTCCGGAAAATTCCTGGAAATCCAGGAAGAAACCCACCAGCCGCTTCGTCGTCTTTCGGACATCAAAACGGTGCTGGCCGCTTTGCCCCTGTCCGGAGAGGTGATTCAACGAAGCCTCTCCGCGATTGAACGCCTGGGCCAAGTGGAGGCCCAGGTGCACGGTATGGCCGTGGAGGATGTTCACTTCCATGAAATCGGTGCAATGGATACCATCGTGGACGTGGTGGGCGCCTTCTGGGCTTTGGAAACCCTGGAGATCGAGCAGGTTTTTGCCTCGCCCCTGCCCTGGTTCGAGGGCAGGATCGACTGCGCCCACGGCTTTCTGCCCCTGCCGGCGCCCGCCGTGGTGGAACTGCTCAAGAACAAGCCAGTGTACCCAACGGAACATCGCGCTGAACTGATCACTCCCACCGGGGCACTGCTCCTGGATCAAATCGTCGCCGCATTCGGCCCTCAGCCCTGCGGAACGCTTTTGGGCTGCGGCATTGGTTTGGGCCGAACGGAACTTGCACGGCAGCCCAATGCGCTGCGCTCCTTTTTGGTGGATGCCCGGTCACCAAGCATTCGGAGTGCATCGCGTCACCAGGCTTTGGAAACGATAATCGAGGATATTGTTGTTCTGGAGACGAATATCGACCATCTGACCGGCGAAGAACTCGGGGCGTGTTTTGAAGGCTTGCTCCAGGACGGCGCCTTGGATGTGCTGTTCACACCTGGAGTGATGAAAAAAAACCGTCCCGGAGGTCTTTTGCAAGTCATCTGCCGGCCGGAGGATCTCCCGGAAGTAGAGCAGGCCGTGTTCCGGCACAGCATGACCCTGGGACTGCGGCGGCGACGCATGGAACGGGTTGTACTGAAGCGGACCCCAGCCGCCCGAGAAACACCTTTCGGTTCGCTGCCCACAAAGCAGACAACCCTCGACAAGCAGATCTATGCCCGCCCTGAATTCGAGGCGTTGAAAAAGCTGGCGCAGCGTTCCGGCCGCACCGTGGCCCAACTCCGGTATCTCCTGCAATCAACGGCAGATGATGCGCAGTTCGAGGAAGGTGCCGAGCAGGACGAATCCGGGGTCACAAGGTAAACGATTGATAGATCTTGAAAACATCATCGTATGTCATGCGCTTGCGCAGACCCAGAAACATCTCCACGGACATCTCCATCTTGTTTTCCATGTCCGCCAGGATTTCCTTGCGCAGCAAAATCAAGCGGTGCTTGACAAAGTCCAGTTCAAACCCGTCCTGGATCAGGGCCATGCCTTCGGCAAAATAGTATGATCGGACATACTCTGAAATCATTCCCAATTTTTTCAAATCATTGCGTCTGGCATACATGGAATAGACCATCATGTTGATGATCAGTGCTTCGATTTTCATGGACTGATCAATCACCAAAAATTTTTCACGCGTTTTGGGACTTTCCATGCTTTGCAGGGCTTGCTGGGCGATATCGAAAACTTCTCTTTCAAAAACCGGCGAAATGGGAAATTTGGAAATGATGCGGATCAACACCTTTTGAGGATTTTCATTGCCTCCGATTCCAAGAAGACAAATGGCCAACAGGTCCAGCTTGCGATGCAGGTCTCGAACCAAGTTTTTTTTCTTGACTCCGGCCAACCTGACGCAGTCCTCGGGAGTAAGATTTGAACTCAACAGTTGCAAAAGGTGCCTGATGAACGGCTCTGAAACATGCTTGGCCTCCTCTGCCAAAAAACGGCCGTTCTTGCGTTCATCCAATGCCTTTTTCAAGGAAAGCCAATACGCGGCCACAGCCTCGAGCGGGGCATGAACCAGGTCCGCAACCCGCCCATCCTGAATTGAAGGGATGTTTCTGCTTTGCTCCGGTAACATCGTGCATCCTTTGCTCTTCAAAATCTCTTGGCAATCCCATTTTCACTGTTTGTATTCTACGTCATTTACACGGGAAAGAAAACAATAAGCCAAGAGACCCGCGGCAATGACCGCAGCCGTGAAAAGCGCCGATACGGGGCGATGAATGGACGAAAACGGTTGTGCATTTTCCGCGCCCCTCATGATCAAAGGCCATGCGGCAAGAAAAAAACGATGTGATCTGCTGAACAGTTATGGGAACATCCCCGGCATTTTTCGTCCATCCAGCTCCATTGTGCATGACAATGCAGGATGATATATATAAGATCGGTTGCTCGAACATGCCTGGAATCAAATAATCGTCCTTTTCATCATGGATTCGGGAACACTTTTTCACGCCAGAACAGACTTTCTGGCTTCCAGTATCGCCACCCTCGGCCCCCTGGGAAGACTGCCCAAGGCCCCGGGGAGCTGGGGATCGCTGGGCGCTGTCCTGGCTGCTCCCTGGCTGTTTCTGCCCTTTTCCACACCCATCCGGGTTCTGATTTTGCTGCTGGTTTTAACCAGTGGAACCTGGGCCGCCGGGCGGATGGAAAAGCTCTTGAACCGCAAGGATCCCGGCTGCGTGGTGGTGGATGAACTCTGCGGCCAATGGTTGACCTTCCTGCCCTTTGCATCGTTGGGACATTGGCAACTGGTGGCCGGTTTCGCCTTGTTCAGAATCTTCGACATCTTCAAACCCTGGCCGGTACGCCTGGCGGAACAACGTATTCACGGGGGGTTGGGAGTGATGCTGGACGATTGCGTGGCAGCCTTGTATGCAGCGCTTGCGCTGTGGGCCGTGATCAGCTTTTGTTCATAAAAAAAAACGCCGCCGGCCTTTGGGCCGGCGGCGTTTTTCCTATACCAAACCTGATGCGGCAGCTTCCTACATGTCCAAAAGCTTGAATTGCGCACGGCGATTCAGGGCCCAGGCGGTTTCATTGCTGGCCGGATCCAGAGGCCGCTCCTTGCCGTAGCTGACAATCTGCAGTCTGTTGGGACTGACGCCCAGAAGCACCAGAAATTCATAGGCCGCACGGGCACGACGCTCACCCAAGGCCAAGTTGTACTCGGAGGTGCCGCGTTCATCACAATGTCCCTCGATGAGCAATTTGACCTCTTGATGTTCCTTGAGCAGTTCAGCCTTGCGCTGCAAGGTGGTTCTGGCTTCGGGACGCAGTTCAAAAGAATCAAAGGCGAAATGAATCATGTTCGCCGTGATTTCTTCTCCCACCTGAGCCAAGCGGGCGCGTTCGGCCTCCATGCGCTCACGGGCCAACTGCTCCTCGGCCAGCTGTTGTTCACGCAATCGGGCTTCTTCGCGCAGCCGGGCCTCTTCCGCCTGACGTGCGGCTTCGTCCGCGCTGATGCCCACTGGCGTGGACTCCACCGGCTTTTTCGCGCAACCGGCGCCAAAGGCAAGCACCATGGCCAGCAACAACCCCAGGACCACAAACCAGCTACCCCTCATACCCTTCCTCCTTGCACAATGTTTGGCATTGGTTAAATTTTTTAATCCACCATCACTGCTGACGAACCCACGCCGGTGATGCGAATTCACCCTCTCCCAAAGGCGCCATGCGAGGCTCATCCCCGTGTCGGGTCGTCAGATAAATCTTGTATTGCCCACTGCGATTGGAACTGAAAGCCACAAAAAAACCATCCGGCGCCCAAGCTGGACTGACATCATTTCTTGGCCCAAAAGTCAACTGTCTCTCCCTGCCCGTGGTCAGATCATTCAAAAAAATTCGATGACCTTGATTTGTCTGCCGGGAAAAAACAACCATCCGGCCGTCCGGACTCAGACTGGGATTGGTGTTGTAGGTTCCCTCGTAAGTCACCCGTCGTACGTCGCCGGTGTTCATGTCCATGAAGAAAATATGCGGGTTTCCCAGCCTGCTGGAAACAAAAACCATTTTCGTTCCTGATTCGTCAAAACTCGGAGAAATGTCAATGGCCCAGCTTTGCACCAGTTTCCGATCAATCTTCAAATCCTTGCCCAACTGATAAATGTCCGGCCTGCCGTCCGGGTCGAGACTGACCACGATGTCGCCTCCCGGATGAAATGCCGGGGAGATGACGCTATTGCCGGGGAGGCGGATCCGACGCACCTCCATGCTGTTCCTGTCCAGTAGCGCAAGATAGTGTCGACCTTCATTGATCAGGGTGAAAGCCAAGCTGCGGCCGTCCCTGGACCAGGCCGGGCTCATGCTGATTCCCCCAAGAGTGGTGAGTTGTTGCAACCCCCGGCCAAGGGGAGACGCCGTCCAGATTTCCTTGTTCTGACCATGGGTCTTGACCACCGCCAGGGTGGAACGAAAAAAATCCCCCTGTCCGGTCAATGCGGCCATGAGATCAGCGCAAAATCGAGCCGCAACCTCCGGAAGTTCCTCCCGGGTGACTCCGGAATAGGACTTGCCCAGAATCAAACGCTGTTCAAAGGTTTCATAAACCCGCAGTTCAACAGGACCAAGACCCGCATTGCCCCCCCACCCGGACGTGAGCACCAGATCGACACGGTCCAGGCGAAACCGCCGAAAATCAATGTCCTTGGCCGTCACGCCGGCCAAAACATCCCCCCCGATAACCTCGGAACCGGAAACAAGTCGCAAAAAAGGCATGAATCCCAAGCAGGATCGCAAATGATTGTTGAGTATCAAAGCCTCGGGCGGTTCCGGCACTCCAGGTTCAAGATGCAAAGGTTTGGCCATGACCAGATTCAATTGGTGCTGACCAGGACCGTAAATATCGATGCTCAGTGCTTGTTGGGCCCATGCCGAACTGAAGCAACACAGAAGCATCAACATCAAAGCATAGACGACCCGCAGGACCAAGGTGCTTCGTGGAAAATACAACATGCGATTCTATAACTCCTCAAGATTAAACGTAATTCGTAATGTGCGCATTTCAGGGCGGGGCGGCGCGGGCAGCTGACCGGCCTCCTCCACGGCGCGCTCAGTGGACGCGTCAAAGTCCGGACGACCGGACGAACGTATCACTTTGCTGCCCAACACATGACCATCCAAGCTGAGCTGAATTTCCAGGGTGGCGCTCAAATCCAGCCGCGAACCGATTTGGGGAAAGCGCCAGTGGGATTTGACCCGGCTCTCCACCATTTGAGCATAAACTTCCACAAGACTTCCCGCGGACACTCCGCCGGGTTCTCCGAGTGCCCCTCCTGTCCCGGACGCAACTCCCTGCCGCAGGCTGGCCAGGGCTTGTTCGCGCTCATCCAGCGTGCCCCTCTGGGCCACATCCTTTTGCGCCGCACCCAGAGCTTCGGCCAAAATCTGCTCTCTGGTCGGTTCGGCCTTTTTCTGGGGTGCTTTTGCCGGCTGCTGTTTGGGCGCGGGAGCGGGCTTGGCCTCTTTCGGGCGCTCCGCCGGTTTGGCCGGAGCGGGTGCCTTCTTCGGCTGCTCCGGGATTTTGACTTCGGCTTTGGGTTGCGGCGCAGGAGGTACAGCCGCGGGTTGCGGCGGAGCCGGCGCAGGTTTTGCCTGTTCCGGGGCGGAAGAAACGGTTGAAGCTGTCTGCTTTGCGGGCAAGGGCTTCCCCGGAGCCGGTGGGGCCAGAGTGACCAAATCCACTTGATAAACCACGGGCCGGTCCAGGCGAACGTGCAGGGACTTGCTGAACGACCATTGGATCAGTCCCAATCCTACCACCCCGACATGTAAAAGCAGGGAAAGACCAAAAACCAAAAACTGACTGGGAATACCCGCACTCAGCCTCGTTGTCACAATGTCCCTTTACTGCGATTCCGTTTCTGTTTCCGCGACCACTCCCAGGCGGTCCACGCCTGCTTCCTTGGCTTCAGCCATCACCTGGACCACCAGTCCGTAAGGGACCTCCTTGTCGGCGCGCAGGTAGACAATCTTTTCCCTGGTCTGAATCAACCGACCAAGATGGTCACGAAGTTCTCCCAGACCGACCTCGTATTGATCCAACAAAATCACACCGTCCTTACGTACGGTGACAATCAAGGTGTCCTCGTCCTGGGGAAGCGTCTGGACAGTCCGGGTTTGGGGAAGATCCACCTCCAGCCCCTCGGTCATAAAAGGCGCCGTCACCATGAAAATTACCAGCAACACGAGCATCACGTCGACAAATGGGACCACGTTCATTTGGTCCATGTATCCTTGACCGGAGTGTTGCGTTTCCATGTAATCGTCCCTTCTTATCGGTTGTCGCGTTGCAGTACGCGGATCAGTTCCGCGTAGCCGGTTCTCAGGTAAAGGCTTCCCCGTTCAAGCCGTTTTCACCCTCATCCAGCTGACCGGCAACCCAGGGCAATTCGCGATGGACGCGATTGAGAAACGCGCCGGCAAAATTGACCAACTCCACCTCAATGCTGCCCAACAAACCTCGGAAGAAATTATAGGCGATGGACGCCGGAATGGCCACGGCCAGGCCGATGGCCGTGGCCACAAGAGCCTCGGACAACCCCGGGGCCACCGTGGCCAGGGATGCGCTTTTCATCATGCCTATGGCATGAAAAGAATGCATGATTCCCCAAACCGTCCCGAACAAGCCGATAAAGGGGGCGGTGCTGGCGCAAGTAGCCAGAAAAGACAAGGAGGAAGCCAGGGTTCTCATGGAAAGGCTGATGTTCTGGCGCAGTACGCGACGGAGATTATCCATGGCAATCCGGCTTTTCTGGGCCGCCGGCATTGAGGCTCCCTCCAATCGTTTCAGCTCGGCCACGGCTTGGTAGGCCAAAGGATACAGAGGAGAGTCCGGCCCCCTGGCCAGAATCTGCACTGCGGACCCAAGATCGGGAGCAGCCTGGAAACGCTTGAAATCCTGGATGGCCTGATGCCTTGCCCTGCGCAACAGGATGATTTTATAAAAAATGATGCTCCAGCTGGCCAAGGACATGCCCACCAACAAAGCCATCACCATCTGCACCACAATGGTTGCCTGACGCAAAAGATCCCAGAAGCCTGCTTGAAAATCCATGGATTGTTCCCGTTTATCGTCGGTTAATGATGATTCAACATATCCGCCAATGCCGGCAGGCACTCTTGGGCCGGAAGATCCAGACGCACATCGGCAAGATTCCCGTAACTGGTCGGCCCCAGATTGATCTCCAGAACCCGCCCGCCCATGTGTTTGACCTGATAGGGAATGGCGTTGGCCGGGGCCACGTCTCCGGAAGTGCCCACGATCACGGCCAGATCCGCCCTGGAGGCCAGCTGTTGAGCGGCTGTCATCGCTTTACGGGGAATGGCCTCGCCAAAAAAGACCAGGCTGGGGCGAATGACCCGTGTGCACAGGCCGCACAGCCAAGGCAGATCCGATTCCGTCAATGCAAGGGCCTGATTTGCGGGATACTCCCGGCGACAGCCGTTGCAATAAAACCGTCGGCAATTGCCGTGAAATTCAATCACGTTCCTGGAACCGGCCTGACTGTGCAGCCCGTCAATATTTTGGGTGATCACTGCTTCCAGAAAACCCAGCTGTTCCAGCTGAACCAAGGCCGTATGGGCCGGATTCGGTGAAGCGGCATTGAACATGCGCAAGGCATCCAGCAGGAATTCCCAGACCGCACGGGGATGCTGGTCCAACGCCCAGGAACTGGCCACCTGATTAGGGTCAAAACGGGACCATAACCCCCCGGGGCTGCGAAAATCGGGAATTCCGCTGGGCACGGAAATGCCTGCTCCGGTCAATACAATGGTGCACTGTGCCGCCCTCCAAAGCTCGGCGGCTTGCGACAGCTGCGTGTTCATAGAAGAAGTAAGGCAAAAACCATAAATTGCGTTGTGTTAGGCGTACCCATTTTGGATAATTCTCGCGACCAGGGCCCGGGAATTGGCTTCCGCCTGCAAATACTCCGCCTCGGACAAACCGGCTCCCAAGGCCGCATTGCGGCGCAATTCCCGGGACACGAGATCGCCGGGAGCGTGGGCGTCGTTGTTGATCACCAGTTTAACGCCGAAACGTCGGGCCATGGCCGCCACATGACCATTGGTCAGACTGTGTCCCTTGCGGGTAGTGATCTCCAGGTGCACGCCTTTTTCCGCGGCAAGCCGCGCATCCTCGGCGGTGAGCAGACCAGGATGAGCCAGAACATCCACTCCGGCCTCAATGGCCGCCAAATTGGTCCCGACCTCCACGGGCTCAACCACGGTCTCTCCATGCACCAGGACGATCTGCGCCCCATTGAGCCTTGCCGTTCCCACCAATTGCCCGATCAAGGCCGAAGGAACATGGGTCAACTCCACTCCCAGCAGGATGTCCAAACCATGGTAGGCCGCGCCCTGCGCAGCCACTCGTCCCAGGTTTTCCAGAATATGGTGGAGATTGCTCGCATCCGTATGATCCGTAAGGGCCAAAGCCTGGTACCCGGCGACTCTGGCTCTTCGGGCCAGTTCGGAGGGCAACAGCTCGCCGTCGCTGAACAATGTATGGGTGTGCAGATCGATCATGATCACATCTTGTATTTGGTATCGTCCAACGAATACTTCTCAAGAATTTCATTCCATTGCTGGGCGTCCTCGGTCTTGAGCACAGCCTGGTACTTTTGCTGTTCCCGGACCTCCACAACCTGGGCCAAAACATCCTCGCTGACCCGAATGGGTACTTGTGCACGCAGCCCCAAGGCAATGGCGTCCGAGGGCCTGGAGTCGATGCGCTTTAATTTGTCTCCCTGTAGTACCTCGATTTCAGCAAAATACGTATTGTCCTGCAATCGAACCACATCCACGAAGCGCACCTCGCCGTCCAGGGCCTCGATGGCCTGCAACAGCAGATCGTGGGTCATGGGCCTGGGCAGATTGACATTGTTCAAGACCATGGAAATGGCCACCGCCTCCATGGCCCCGATCCAGATCGGCAACACCCGTTTTTCTTCCTTATCCTTGAGAATCAACACCGGCACCTGACTATCTTCATCCAACGCCAATCCATAGATATGCATTTCAATCATGGCCGTTCCTCCATAATACCCCACAAGGAATGCTTTTTAGCTTCCACAATGCGCACAAAAACCAGCGTCTTGCCGGAATCGAACCCAACGCCGGCCTTGAAGTTGACCATCCGTCCCGCCTCGTCGCGCCCCCGCATGCTCTCGCCGCCGGTTGACGCATCCGCGGAAGATGCGCATTGTTTTTTGCTTGGCCCCTCCACCAGCACCTGGGCAAGGCGTCCCAGCTGAGCGCGCAAATGAACCTGGGAAAGCTCGTTCTGCAGACTTTGCAGGCGTTGTAGCCGAAGCGCCTTCACTTCCTGGGGTATTTTGCCGTGCATGCACGCGGCCCGGGTTCCCGGGCGATCCGAATACATAAAGGAGTAGCTGCTCTCAAAGCCGATCCGTTGCAGTGCGTCCAGGGTCTGGTCAAAATCCGACTCGGTTTCTCCGGGAAAACCCACGATCAAATCCGTGCTCAAGGCAATATCCGGCCGCACCCGGCGCAGATGCTCCACGATTTCCAGATACGTTTCCATGGTATATTTTCGTCCCATGGCCTGCAAGACCGTATTGGAACCGGACTGCAGGGGCAAATGCAGCTGCGGACAAAGATTCTCCAGACGGCCAAAAGCCTCGACTGTCTGATCCGAGAGATCCTTGGGATGCGAAGTGGTAAAGCGCAATCTTTTTAGTCCCGGCAGTGCGGCAATGGAAGTCAAAAGCTCCGGGAAGGATGGTTCTGTTCCACCGCAATCCATGCCGTAACTGTTTACATTCTGCCCCAGCAGGGTGATCTCCAACACTCCGCGGGAAATCAATGCCCGACACTCCTCCAGTATCGACCTGCTGCTCCGGGAACGCTGCCTCCCCCGGGTCAGGGGGACAATACAGTAGGAACAAAAATTGTCGCATCCCTGGGTGATGTTCACAAAAGCCCGGGGACTTTCGCCGAACTCCGGGAGAAACGTTTCTCTCTCCGGAAAACGTTCGGTAAAATCCAGCAAGCTCAGCCGCAAGTCCGGTTCCTTGAACAGACGCATCACAGCACCAGGCACCATTGCCAGGCCGTCCGGTCCGAAAACCAATCGGACAAAGGGAAAACGATTCCAAAATGCCTCACCCACCTGCTGGGCCACGCATCCGCCCACGGCCACGAACAAATCCGGATTGCGCAGCCAATAATCCCGCAATCGCCCCAAGTGGCTGTAGACCTTCTGCTCGGGCTTGTCCCTGACGCTGCATGTGTTGACGACCAAAAGATCAGCCTGCTCTTCAGCGCTTTCTTCCCAGCCCCGTGCCTCCAGGCTGCGGACCAGCCATTGGGAATCGTTGACGTTCATCTGGCAGCCGAAGGTGGTCAGATGGAAGCGCATGGAACGTGAATTCATTGCTTGATGATCAGGATATGTACGGGGAAGCGCAACTTGCTTACACGGGAGTTCATGTCGACCGCGACCATGCGTCCCAGAATGCCAAGACCTTGTCTCTGGCCTCGATCACGTTCATTCTCTCGCTGTCCACCACGCATTCCGCCCCGGGATCCTCCTCAAAAGGCACGTCCACTCCGATCACCTGCCCCAACCCCGGATACTGACGTCCCGTGCGTTTTCTGTCCAAGGCCTTTTCATACAGCCCGGCCATAACCAAGCCCCCGGGTCGTGATCGCTCCCTGGTCATGGCCATGTTCAGGGGGCAGCGGATATACACCTCGGCGAATTTGGCCATCCGTTGCCTGGCGGCATGACGCATGGCCAACCTGAAAGCTGTACCGTCCATGATCACGCCCAGACCTTGTTGGGTCAGGCTGGCGGCTTCCTCGACAAAAAGATCGTACGCCTTGGCCCGTTCCTCGGAAGAATAGGTCGGACTGGGAAAATAAACCTTGCGCCGGGCATCCATTTCCAGGTGCTCGACCCTATGGCCACGGGCCCGCAATTCCTCGAGAACCGCCTTGGCCACGGAGCTTTTACCGGAGCCGGGCAATCCGACAAACCACAAAGCCCAGCCGCGTCGCCCTGCATGCTTCATGAACGATTCACCCTGGACCAGGTCAACTCATGTATTTGTTGATTTGATCGTATGCAAACCGCTTGTCCGCCAACACGTTTTCCATGAACCGGAACAGCCCCGCGCGGACCTCCAGGGGATGATTGGGATACCATTCCGGAGAAGCGATCACCAGGGAACGAAACACGTAAAACGGGGCAATCACGTCGAGCATCTCGCGATCGTTGGTTCGTCCCAGGTATTCTTCCCAAAAAGTCAAATACAGCTTCTCAAAAGATCCTGAAAGACGGGGTTGGTCGTACAATCCGAAGAGCAAATAATTGCAGCTCATGGTGGACACGTCGTCCGCGGCGTCCCCCCATTCGCCCCGACTGCGATCCAGCACGGAAAAATCGCCATCCTCGCGCACCAGCACGTTCCAGGGATGAAAATCTCCGTGCACAGCGCACAGCCGGTGGGTGTAGTCCTTCAGCTTCCAGCGCCAATCAACAAGTCGTTTTTCCAGCGCCTGAAAGCGCCCCGGCAAAAAATGCTCGTAAGGATGCGGATAACCGTCCACCAGGCCGAAAATGCATTCGGAATGGCCGATCAAATCTCGTATGCGACGATGGTACAGGTCCGGGTCGTCAAGCTTGCGGTCATGCGCCTCTGCCAGCCAGCGGGCAAAGTTTCTGGCCATGCGCTCGTCCTCTGGACGAAAATCCCCGTGACGAATTCGTTCCAGATCAAGAAAATAATCCTTGCCTTCCAATTTTTCATTGAGGATGACGAACTCCCGGGGGGCTTGCAGGGGATTGAGGCGCCCCGCTCCATCCACATACCCTAGTCCAAGGCTGCGCACATGCTTGGCCAGCCGCTCCCCGGCATCATGCTGAAACATAAGCACCGCGGCCCGGTCCCAATAAAATTGATGGCCGTACTTGTCCCCGCGCATCACGGAAAGCACGGCCTGGGCTTTGTTTCCGGCCTGCTCGTAATGCACCAGCAACGGTTTGCCGTAGCCGAAATCCTTCATCCCCTGTTCGTCCAAAGAGCCGATTTCCCCCAAACCTGTCAGACGCACATCGCTCCCCAGGGATTGACGTAAAAAATCTTCGATCTGTTTCTTGTTCAGTTCCAGCATGATTTATGTTCCTGGTGGTTTAAGTGATGGTGGGTTCGTGTTATGAAAACTGCACTGACGAAATGAACGCGGCCTGACTGCGCTTATCACCTCAACTGATCATCTTTTCCCCTGTCTCCCGACCGATCCAGTCCAAAAAAGGCGGATAACCACCGGTCAGAGGCCAGGAAACAATGCAGGGGCAATCGTATTCGTGAACCAGACGAACCTGCTCCACTAAAGCGGACAACAAGTCCTCCCTGGTTTTGGCCAGGACAACGACCTCTTGGGCTTGTTCCATTCGCCCTTCCCACCAATACATTGCAGTCATTCCCTCCAGGACATTGACGCAGGCCGCCAGGCGGCGGGTGATCAGTTCCCGGGCTATGATCCGGGCCTGCTCCATGCTCCCGGCGGTCATATATACCATAACCACATTCATGTGACGTTCCGGCTAATCGCTGAGCAAATATTCCAGGACAGCGGTCCGTTCCTCGTTGTTCAACAGTCCAGAGCGCTTGCCGATCATCCTGTCCACGGTGCGCTCCCACCCGGCGCGATCCTTGCTGCCCTTTGCTCGATGCACGCGGATCAAGTCATGACAACTGGACATGCATCGCTCTTCGACCAATTTTTGTCCGTCCAGGGTCTCTTGGGTCACCGCGGGCCGCGCCCCAAAAACAAACACGACACACCATGCCAGGGCCACGATGCACAACGTCTTTTTCATGGTCATTTCCTCCTGTGAAAAAGGCCAAAAGGCAAAGTCGTAGCAAGGCCGAACACCGAGGCCTTGTCCCATTGACGATGGGTTCAGGCTATGATCTTTCGTCTCGGAAAGCAATGCACCTCGAACAACTAAACGTCTTACCCGGGAATGCCGTTTAAATTTGCATACACCATATTCGCAATATTCTTGAAATGATCGATTTGATCCTCGCTCAGGCCCTTGTAGGCCCTTTGGGCCAACACCTCGGTCACAGCCAGAACATCGCCCCGCAAGGCTCGGCCCGCATCGGTCAAAAACACTCTGCTGCATCGTCGATCATGCTCGTCACGCTTGCGCCTGACCAATTCGCGCCGTTCCAATCCGTCCAGAATCCGGGTCAAATTGGTCATGTCCTTGAATGTGGTCAAAGCCAATTCACGCTGTACACAGCCATCAAAATTCCAAAGTCTCCATAAAATCACACATTGTTCAGGGGTGACCTGCAGCCCTCGTTCCATCAGCATTCGTTGAAACTCCTTTTTGATGCGCAAAGCAGCCCGGTTGATCAAAAACCCGGGAGAATTTTCTAAAATCGAATTATTCACAATGGTTGTCCAGTTGATCATTAGTTGTCACCCCAAATAATTGTTGACTTTTAGAGTTCGGCGCAACATATCCTCACGCATTCATTGTATTGGCTGGCGGATTTTGAATTGTGCCGCATCACGCAATCGCAACATCAGGAGGAAGCATGGCGCGCATCGTTGTTCTGACATTCTTATTGGTCTTCTCAAGTTTCGGTTCCGCTTTTGGAGCGGGTTTTGCGCTCTATGAATTCAGCGCGCGCGGCAATGCGCTGGGCGGAACACTGGTTGGTCGAGCGGACGACCCTTCGGCCTTGGCATACAACCCTGCCGGTATCACCCAGCTTCCAGGGAAGCAAGTTCAGGGTGGGTTGAGCGTCATCACCCCCATGGTCGACGTCACCACCACCAACCCCTATACCAGGGAAAAGATGACCACCAGAAGTGACCGTAACTACTGGATTCCACCGCACCTATACTACACCCACCAGTTGACCGACCGCCTCTGGCTGGGACTCGGAGTGCTCTCCCGCTTCGGTTTGGGCACGGAGTTCAAGGACGACTGGCCCGGCCGCTACAACAGCCGTTTTGCCGGAGTGCAGACCGCTTCGATAAACCCAAACCTGGCTTACAAATTGACGGACAACCTGACCGTGGCCGTGGGCGCGGAAGCGATGTGGATGGATATCGAACTGCGCCGGGCCATTGACGGTTCGCCCTTCTTGGGCCTGCCCATCACCAACAATCCGGCAACTTCTGCCGCGGATATCGGTTTGAAACTCAAGGGCGACAGCTGGGGCTACGGCTTCAACGTGGCCCTGCACTATGTTCCCTCGGACATGCTCAAATTCGGCCTGAGTTACCGCGGTCCGGTCAAACAAAAAGTCAAGGGTGACGCGAAATTCGACAGCCCCGTGGCGCATCCGATCTTTTTTCGCGACACGGACGCCAGTGGAAATATCACCCTGCCGGACATGATCTTCGCCGGTGTAGCCGTCTACCCCACGGAGAACCTGAGTCTGGAATTCTCGACGATCTACACCTTTTGGAGCAAGTATGACAAATTGACCTTCAAATTCGATGACCCGGTGCTTTTTGGCCAAAATTCCAGCACCAGCGTCAAGGATTGGAAAGACGTCTGGCGCTTTCAATTCGGTGTGGAATACTCCCTGAATCCCAACGTGGACCTCCGAGCCAGCTATATTTACGACCAATCGCCTGTACCAGACAAACATGCTGACTACCTGATTCCGGCCAACAATCGTCACCTGTTCAGTTTTGGTCCGGGATTCCATTGGGGCTCCTGGACTCTGGACCTGTCCTATACCTATCTGCACATCCTGGATCGCGACATTCAAGCTCGCGTGGCTGAAGGGGTCTACGATTCGGAATTCACCAAGGGGCATGCCCATATCATGGGCCTGAGCCTGGGCTATAAATTTTAACCACCTTTTTTCTCCGAAGAATGCGGCCCGGGGCGTTCACGCCCCGGGCTTTTTTTTTTCGCTTATTGGGAGTAAGCACACAGTTCAACCGCATCGAACATAATTAACGATAACAAGAGGATTTGCATGGGTTTTTTCACAAGAATCAAGAAAATTTGGTCCGGCAAGGAGTCACCTGACACGAGTCGAGAGGCTGTCGCTCCGGACGAGTCGACGCGACCTCAAGCTCCTCTCGAACAGCAGACCACGGACGTTCAGGCCGATTGGCAAACTGGAGTCCTGACCTCCCTGCAAAATGCCGAGCCCAAGCTTTCCGTCTGGCTGGAACATACGCTTTCCGGCGTCGAAACCGCAGGTGAAGCCTTATGGGAGCGACTGCGTTTTTTGTTCCAGGCCCTGCAAGCGCCCGCTGACGAAGCCGAGCAATTCATCGCCAAATTTCGCGCCTGGCTGGACGACATGGGTTACCTCCAGGTGGCGGAATTTCGTTCCGAATTGCAATACCGCCTGGCCCTGGCCCTGGATCTGGAAGACGAGGAAGACGAGCGCAGCAGGCTTTTTTTGAAGCTCTCCGAGGGGTTGAACAAGACCAGGGAACAACTCACTAAGCGCATCGACGCCCTGCTCTCCAGCCACAAAAAATACGACGACCCCTTCTGGGAAGAACTGGAGGAGGTTCTGATCATGGCTGACGTGGGCCATCAGTCCGCGGCCAATCTTCTGGACAGGCTCAAGGCCAGGGTGCGCAAGGACAGTATCGATTCACCGGAAGCCTTCAGGGAAGCCTTGCGTCTGGAATTGGCCGGCGTCTTTCCCCGGCTCAGGCCGAAGCCGGCTGTTCATGGACCGGAAATCGTCCTCGTTGTCGGCGTCAACGGTGTGGGCAAGACCACGACCATTGCCAAACTGGCCCACCGCGCCCAGATGCAGGGTCGCAAGGTCCTGGTGGCGGCCGGGGACACCTTTCGGGCCGCGGCCATTGAACAACTGGGCATCTGGGCCCAACGTTCCGGAGCGGATTTCTTCAGCAAAGGCGAACACGCCGATCCCGCGGCCGTAGCCTATGAAGCCGTGGACGCGGCCCTGCAAGGCGGTCACGACGTAATCTTCCTGGACACGGCCGGCCGCTTGCACACCAAGGTGGATCTGATGGACGAGCTGCGCAAAATCAAGCGCGTACTGGCCAAAAAGCTGCCCGGAGCGCCGCACCGTTGTCTGCTGGTGGTGGACGCCACAACAGGACAGAACGCCCTGTCCCAGACCAAATTGTTCCACGAAGCCGTCAATGTGGATGAAATCATCCTGACCAAGCTGGACGGCACGTCCAAGGGCGGCGTGGTCGTGGCCATCGCCCTGGAGTTCGGACTGCCCATCAGCTTTGTCGGATTGGGTGAAAAAATGGAGGACTTGCGCCCCTTTAGCGGGGAAGATTTTGCCAGGGCGCTGGTAAATTGATAAAGCATGCCAAAGCATCGGCGAGCTCTGATTCCCAGTCCGCCCAGTTCGGGAAATTCCAAACTGCGAAACCAGGGAGGATGACGCTGCAGTGGTGCAGATAAATCCAGCCCTGATCCGGTCCTGTCCCGTACTGGGGGTCCGACTTGACCGGATGCCCGGCCGCCGCAAGATGCGCCCGGATCTGGTGCCGGCGGCCCTTGTGGATCTCCACCCTGACCAGGGTTTCATCGGATGCCTTACGATATGACGCTGGAAAGACCCTGGTCCAGCGCACGGCATCCGGCTCCTCTTGGGTCATGACCCGGACCTTTCGCCGCCTGGCCGTATCCAGGGCCAAGCGGATTTCCATTGTTTCGGCCACCTGTCCGGACACCACGGCCAGATAGTGCTTGCGCACGATCCCCTGGTCCTGCCACGCGGCATAACTGTCAGCCGCATCCTGATTCAACGCAGCCAGGACCAGTCCGGACACGGGCCGGTCCAGCCGGTTCAAAAGCACGACCTGTTTGCCTGGAAAAAGATCCGGCAGCACAGCCTCGATACTTGTCCCGCCCCTGTCGGCGATGGCTTCGCTGTGCACACCGGCCGGCTTGACCAGGGCGGCAAAATCGTCATTTTGCGCCGCCACCGTCACGTCAGTTGGTTCCGGCGTCTTGACGACAGGTTCCTGTGTACGATTTTCCCTGGGCTCCCAGGTCACCCGCTGACCAGGTTGGACCCGGTATCCCGGCCTCTGACGCCGACCATCCACCAGCACAAGGACATGCTCCCAGCTCCTGCGTGTCCCACGTCGCCCCATGCCGGAGATCCTGCGCACCAGGAACTGATCCAGACGCAATCCCTGCTCGTCGCTGGTCACAGTCCAAACCGAGCCCAAGGCGCCCTACTCCCCGATAATCTTCACCAGCACCCGCTTGCGGCGGTTGCCGTCGAACTCGCCGTAGAAGATCCGTTCCCAGGTCCCGAAGTCCAGGCGACCCTGGGTCACGGCCACCACCACTTCCCGGCCCATGATCTGGCGCTTGAGATGCGCGTCGCCGTTGTCCTCGCCGGTGCGATTGTGCCGGTACTGGCTGATGGGCGCGTGCGGGGCCAGGCGTTCCAGCCAGTCGTCATAATCCTGGTGCAGTCCGGATTCGTCGTCGTTGATGAACACGCTGGCCGTGATGTGCATGGCGTTGCACAAAAGCAGCCCTTCCTGGATCCCGCTCTCGCGCAAACATTCCTCCACCTGGGGCGTGATGTTGATGAAAGCCCGGCGGCCCGTGACATTGAACCACAATTCCTTACGAAAGCTTTTCATCGTTTTGGTCCTTTTCGGGTTGCTCGGTCAGTTCGCATTGCCCTGGTTGAGCCGGCGGATCGTTTTGTCCCGCGGCCGCTCCCGGGGTTTCCATGCGGATGAAAAAAACCATCAGGCTGGGAATCACGAAGATCGTGAACACCGTGGACAGGGCCAGCCCGCCCAGCACCACGCTGCCCAGGCCGCGGTACAATTCCGATCCAGGACCGGGGGCCACCACCAAGGGCAGCATGCCGAAGATGCTGGTGGTCGTGCTCATGTAGATGGGCCTAAGCCGAACCCGAGTGGCTTCCAGCACGGCCTGCACATGCTGCATGCCGAGTTGCCGGACGTTAATCAAGGACTGATTGACCAGCAATATCGCGTTGTTCACCACCACGCCCACCAGGATGACGAAGCCGAGCATGGTCAACACGTCCATGGGCTGCGGGGTGATCAGCACATTGACCAGGCGCAGTCCCAGAAATCCGCCGGCAGTGGCCAGGGGCACGGTGAACAGGATGATGAACGGGTAGAGAAAATTGCCGAACAGCGCGGACATGAGCAGGTAGATGATGATCACGGCCAGCACGAAGTTCCACTGCAGGGCCAGCCGGGTCTCGGTCAGCTTGTCCGCGGCCCCGCTCATCCCGATGCTGACATTGCGGAGCATGCCCTGGGCGTCCAGGGCTGGAATGATCTTGTTTTCTACAGCCTCCATGGCCTCCTGCAGGGTCACCTCCTCGGTGGGCGTCAGTTGCAGGGTAATGGTCCGTTGCCGCTCCAGGTGGCGGATCATGGTGATGCCCGTGGTCCGCTCCAGAGTCGCCAAAGAGGAGATCGGCAGGGGCGTTCCCTGAGGCGTGGCCACCAGGGCCGAATACAGGGTTTCCGGTGTAGCCATGATCTCTGGCGTGGATTTGAGGACCATGTCGATGGTCTTCTGTCCCTCTTCCTTGAATTCGCCGATCTTGCGGCCATGGGTCAGCACGTCCAAGGCCAAACCAAGTTCCTGGGAACTTAGTTTTGCGGACTTGAGCCGATCCCGGTCCGGCAGGATGCGGATTTCCGGATAGGTCAACTCCAGAGAAGGAATGGGGCGAATCTGGGCCTGGGGATACATGCCCTTGATCATTCCGAACATGGTCCCGCCCACGGCCACCAGTTCGTCCAGATTCGGTCCCATGATATCGATGTCGATGGTTCGGCCGCGGCCCAGCCGGGTCTGGAAGATGCCGGCCTGCATGCTCACGCCGAGCATCCCGGGAATGCTTCCGATCACCTGACGAAACAGGGGAATCAACTCCCCGGCCCGCTGCTCTTCCGTGCTTACCACGCCGAAAAACATGAACGATTCGGCCCCCACGTAGAACAGGTGGAGGATGCCGGGAAATCCTTTGAAATCGCGGTCATAATGGGGCTGAAGGTTTTCGTGGATATGCCGGCCGATCTCCACCCGCTCCGGAGAGGACAACCCGGGCGGCGGAATGAGAATATTCATCACCAGGTTGCGGTTGCCCTGGGGCAAATAGTCCATCTTGGGAAAAAAGAACCAGGCGATGAGCACGGCCGTCGCGGTCAACCCGGTCACCGTGAACAGCCGGGTAAACCAGTTGCGCACGGCCTGACGCACCAGAAACATGATCCCGTTGGCCAAAAATCCGCCCAGCCGAGGCAGCGGCCCCAGCTTCCGGGGTCTGGTCGCGCTGACCACCCGGAACACTTGGCAGGTCATGGACGGGATGACCAGTACCGAAACCAGCATGCTTAAGCTGATGGCGCAAGTCACGGCAATGGCGATGTCCTTGAACAGCTGCCCGGCCTCCTCCTGGATGAAGACCACGGGCAAAAACACGGCCACCGTAGTCAGGGTGGAGGCCAAAATTGCCCCCCAGACCTCGCGGGTGCCGTCCAGGGCGGCTTGACAGGTGGACTTGTGCATCTTCATGTGCCGGTCGATGTTTTCCAGAACCACGATGGTGCTGTCCACGAGCATGCCCACGGCAAATGAAATTCCGGCCAGACTGACCACGTTCAGGTTTCGGCCCAAGGCGTTCATGAAGATAAAGGTCCCGATCACGCTGACCGGGATCGCGCCGGCCGCGATGCCCGTAGTGGAAATCCGGCGAAGAAAGACGAACAAAACGGACATGGCCAGCAGGCCGCCGATGAGAATGTTCTGCTGGACCAGTTCAATGGCGCCCATGATGTAGTCCCGCTGGTCGGCCAGCCAGAGCAGAACAAGCCCGTTGGACGCCAGAACGGTCCGGTTCAGGCGTTCCACCACGGTCTCGACCTCGTCCGTCAGCTCCAGGACATTGGTGCCCGGCTCAGCCTGAATGCCCACGGTGATGCCTTTCTCACCCCTGTGCAGCATGGCCGCGGCGGCCTTCTCATAGCCGAACTCGGCATGGCCCACGTCTCGCAGCACGACCCGTTCCTGGCCCGAGGAACGAATGGGCAGGGCTTCGATTTCCGCCGGACTCTGGAATTCGGCCACAGTCCGGATGCGATAATCCCGTCGGCCCACGTCGATGCTGCCCGCGGCCACGTTCACGTTCTCAGCTTGCAGGGCCCGGATCACCTCGTCCAGGGTCATGCCGTAGGCGGCCAGGCGCTCCGGCAGAACGACCACATGCATCTCCCGCTCCGTACCGCCGTACACGAACAAATCCGCCACTCCCCGGACCCGCTCCAGATCCTGACGCACCTCGTTCTCGAAAAATGTTCGGTAGGTGTCGATGTCCCTGGGGTTGTCCGGCAGAGTACGCAACGAGGTGAAAATGATCGGCGAGGAGGCCGCGCCCGTGGCCGTGATCACCGGCCGGTCCGCCCCGTCGGGATAGGAACGGACCTCGTTGAGCTTGTTGGAGACCCGTAGCAGGGCGTCGTCCACATCCGTTTCCAGGGAAAAGCGCAAATTGATCCGGCCAAAGGAGCTGAAGCTCTCGCTTTCCATCTCCAGCAGGCCGGGAATGCCCTTGAGCACCTTTTCCTGTTCCTCGATGATGTCCCGCTCGACCTCGTAGGGCGTGGCCCCGGTCCAGACCGTTTGTACGGAGATCTCCGGCTCGATCACCGTGGGCGTAAGCTGATAGGGCATGCCGAACAGGGCGATCAGGCCGAACAAGACAACAAAGATCACCCCGACCATGATGGTTACGGGGTTGCGGATGGCGAAGCTGATGGGATTCATGGGTTGTGAGGGTTCACGGTTCAAGGTTCAGGGTTCAAGGTCATTTTTTCGTTCATTGCTCAATGCGCACAGGCTGGCCGTCGCGCAAACGCTCCTGGCCCTTGACCACCACAAGTTCGCCCGGCTCCAGCCCCTGGGCCTGGATGCCGGCCAGTTCATGGGAAAAACCGGCCACATTGACCGGGACCATCTTGGCCTGGTTGTCTCGGACCACAAAGACCACCTGACCCATGGGGCCCGGAACCACCGCATCCCGAGGCACCAGCAAGCCCTGATGATGCTCGCCGGTGGGCAAAAACACCCGGACCTCCATGCCTTCCATCAGCCCCGGCTCATTGACCAGCCGGATCTTGACCGGGAAGGTCCGGGTGCCCACGTCGCCCTTGGGCACAATGGCCGCGACCCGGCCTTGCAGTGCGCGGCCAAATGCCTGGCCGGCCACGCTTTGGCCCAGGGTCAGGGCCTGGGCCACATCGACCGGCACGTTGACCAGGATGTCCACCATGTCGAACCTGCCCAACTCGGCCACCGGAGCACCCGGAGACAGCCATTCCCCGAGATTGCTGCGCCGGGCCAAAACCACGCCGTCAAAAGGCGCGGTCACGTCCAGTTTGGTGATTTCCTCCCGGATCTTGGCGATCTCCGCAGCCAGGGAGTCCACCCGGCGCTCCAAGGCACTGGCCAGAAACATGACTTTCTCGTATTCCTGTTCAGCAATGGTGTTTTGCTCGAACAGCGTCCGCATCCGGTTCAGTTCCCGCTGCACGCGGGACAATTCGGCCAGGACTTCTTCCCGCTGGGCCTGCCGGGATTCCAGGTCCAGGGCCTTGAGCGCCCCGTCCATGCGCACCAGGCGCTGGCCTCGACGCACCCGGTCGCCCTGCTCAAAGGAAATGGCCGTGACCCGCCCGCTGACCTCCGCGGCCACCAGGGACGTTTCCTGGAAATAGACCGTGCCCACGAACTCCTTTTCCTCCCGCAGTTCCCCGGAACTTACCGCCTCGACAACCACCAGGGCCGGAGGCTGGGCCGCGACCTCAAGGGGAACAATGCCCTGCAACAGCAGGCCCGCAACAACAATCATAAACAGTTTGGTCATCATTCATTATCCGAAGAGTTCAGAAAGATCGGCATGATTGCCAGAATCAAACACACCCTCAACAATGCTGAACACTACATCTTCTCGACCCGGCAGAGCAAGGCCGAATGCGGCCAGGCGGCTGTCTCACCTTCAATGACACGGAGGAAACATATTCACCGCACGACTTCCAAGAGGTCTGCGACCGATGACGTAGCGGCGAACCTTGAATCAGAAGGCATTCGCCACCTTCATTTCAGCGTCACATGCCCGTCCTACCATTCCTTCTTGGCCTTGCCGTTCACGAAGTCGAAAAATTCAGGGTGCTGGCGAAATACGGATATGGCCAGCTCCAGGGCCGCCCGGAACGCGTCCAGGACATGGACGCCCAATTCCTCACCATGACCCCGGCCATGCCCGCCATGCGCCAACTTACCAGTCCCGCCTGGCCAGGTTCGCAAAGTAATTGAACATCTCCGGGTGATTTTCAAAAACCGGCAGAGCCATTTCCAGGGAAGCCCGGATCACGTCCGAGCGCTGGGTGTCCAGGTCGCGGCAGAGGTCGCGGATACGGTTCAGCGTCTTGTCCGTGGTCACGAAACTGACCCGTACTTTTAAGGGACGCGGCGAAATAAGGGAATATTGCACAGCCCCCAACCCACCCTGAGCAACCGTCTTGAACTCTGGAGGCGGAAAGAGCGGTTCGGGGGGCAGTTCATACGGGTCTTCCGGAACCTTGGGCCAGGTCTGCACCTCCTCGTAGTGTTCCATGATCCGTGCATGCCACGATTTTTCCTGTTCTTTTCTCAAAATTTTATCAATCCCCATGCTCCCTCCTGTTTATAGTGACGTTAGCTCAAACCGCCAAGGCACGACGCCCTTTTCATCTCCCTTAGCGCCGGGATCATATCCTTTGCAAGTTTTGTTCAATAATCTCAAGGCGGCGACTATCAAGATATCACATCGCCAATAGCCCCTTGCCGTGTTATGATTCTAGGGATTTCTTGCGGGGGCAAGCCTGATGTCTGACGACACAAACTCAATCAGAAGGAGGAATCATGTACAGACGTGCATTGATGATCATTGCCGCGGTCTTGCTGGTTTTTGCCTGCGGCGGCGGAGGCGGAGGATCATCCGGAACGCCGCCGACCATTCATGAAGTCGGAGTTTTTCGGAACACCTCGCCGGACTCACAGGTCAGCACCTTGGATGTGGGCCGGGAATACTACGTGGCTGTGCATGCTTCCGATCCCGACCTGGACATGCGCACTTTGCGGGTCGAGCAGTATCATGCGGGCGCGTCCAGCCCCATGTACGTGGACACGCTTCGTCTGCCGTCCCAACAATATTCCAACACTCTCTTCTGGGACGTGATCTACATCACGGGGCCTGCCGGGGAGTGGAGAACGTCCTTTCAAATCACGGACGCAGCCGGAAACACCAGCAATGTCTATTGGCTGCACACCACGGCCCGGAGAAGCAAGGACGCTGGGTTAAAAAGCAACGAACTGGATGAAGCACTTGATGCGCCTCTGTTCCGGCTGCACGAAGCGGATATTGCCGTAAGCGCCGATCCTGGGCAGTTTTTTACAAATGAATAATGAGGGTGATTCAAGAGCAGGTACTCACCTGATTGACCCGGAACCGACCGGAACCGTTAACCATCCAGAGCGAGGAGTTTCGTGACGCAACCAACCATCCCGCTACCCTACGGCGCAAGCCTGGATCAGACCAGATTGCCGACAAAGCCGCTACGGGCCGTAGGCATTGACCTGGGCACCACAAACTGCACGGTTGCCGAGATTGTCTATGATCCGGCCAGAAGCGGGCCGATCAAGGCGGTGTGCCGACCCATCCGACAGACCGGCATTGGCGCACGCGGCGAAGTCATGGTTCCATCCCTTGTCGCCCTGCATGCCGGAAAGGTGCATATCGGTCAGGGCGCGCGTGACCTGCCCCTTCTTGCTCCGTCATTCGCACCCCGTCTTTATCGGAACTATTTCCGGGACACCAAGAACTACATGGGGCTGCGCCGCGTGTTTCACCAGGCCCCGCAAGGGTTTCAAAACGCCCGGGACATCGCCGCGCACCTGCTTCGTTTTCTGCGTGACGACATCTGCAGCAGCGGACAACCGGACAGCGTGGTGATCAGCATTCCGGCCTCGTTCCAGCTTGCCCAGCGCCGGGATGCGGTGTCTGCCGGGGAGCAGGCCGGGTTTGGCAGGACGCGCCTTCTGGACGAACCCATGGCCGCTTTTCTGGATTTCGCCGCGCACAACGGCCAGCAGTGCTTGGGGAGGCCGGGTCAAATCCGGACTTTGCTGGTCTTCGACTTTGGCGGCGGCACCTGCGACACGGCCCTGTACCGCGTGACCGTGTCCGAAGCCGATTCCCCGTTGCAGGTCGCTCCCTTGGCGGTGTCCCGCTATCATCGTCTTGGCGGCGCGGACCTGGACCTGGCCATAGTCCATGAAGTTCTTTTGCCCGAACTGTGCCGCCAGAACGATGTACACCCACTGGACATTTCCTACCGCGACAAAAGGGATATTCTGGTTCCTGCCCTGCTCAACGCGGCCGAGCGTCTGCGCATCAGCCTCTGCGAAGAGCAGGCCGGTCTGCTGGAGCAAGGCATCGAATGCACTCTCTCGGACGGCAGGGTGGTCCTGCTGCGCAATCCCGGCCTGAGCCAAGCGCAATTTGATAAAATCCTCGCCCCGTTCATTGATCAGGACGTACTCTGGCCCCTGGAGAGCGAACATCGCACCACATGTTCCCTGTTCGCCCCGCTGGACGATGTTTTGCGCCGGGCCGGAATGTCGGCGAACAACGTGGACGGCGTTCTCCTGGCCGGAGGCTGCTGCCGCATGCCCCAAATCCGGAAGGCAGTGGCCGGGCATTTCCCCAGGGCCAAACTTTTCGCCCCGCGAGACGCGCTGTCCATGCAGCTTTCCGTGGCCCGGGGCGCGGCCTGGGAGGCTTTTTTTCACGCCATGTTCGGCAGGGGCGTGATTGCTCCGGCGGCCGGGGACAGCGTTCACCTGAACACGACATCCGGCCCCCTGGAGCTGGTCCCTCGCGGGGCAGCCCTGCCTTTTCCCGGCAACGGCCAGGATATGATCGAGCTGAATTGTCTTGCCGTGCCCGACAAAGGGGCGTCAACGGAGATGGAATTGCGCCTGGACATCGAGGATTCGGACGCCCGGCTCCTGAACCGGAGAACCTGGACCCTCAAGGGAGCGCCGCACCAGGGCGAGCCCCTGATCATGTCCTATCGCATGGACGACAACCAGGACTTGCACATGCAGGTCCGGCTGGCCCGCGACTTGGACCAGGCCTTTGCCTGCACCATCGAGAACCCCCTGGTGCACGTGGTCAACCCGGACGCCAAACGTGAACGGATTCAGGAACTGGAAGAACTCCAACACGGCGGAACCCTGCGCGGCGATGCGCTGCGCAATGCCATGGCCGAACTGGCTGGTCTATACGTGGACCTGGGCCACAAGGAACAGGCCCTGGGGCTGTACAAGGAGATCATTGCCCGGTTTGGTCCGAGCGTATACCTGCTGAACAGAATCGGCCTGATCTATCGGGACATGCGCGAGTACCATCGGGCCGAGAAGCATTTCCGGCTGGCCCGTGAGCAGTTCCCGGACAGTGTGCCCTTGTTCAACCTGGCCCTGACCTTGAAGGATCAGGGCCGCACGGATGAGGCGCTGAAGACGGTCCGGGAAGCCCTGAACGATAAACCGCAAGCAAGCGCACCGTATCACGTGCTCTGCGCCCAGCTGGCGGCCAAGACCGGAGATCGCGAGGCTGAACAGGAACACATGGACCAAGCGGCCCGATCCATTCCTCCTCTGGAAAGGATGGATGACTGGGAGATGGACTGGTGCGAGTCCCTGGCCACCATGCGCGGCGACCAAGGGCTGTTGGATAAGTTGCGGCAGGAAAAGCAGAATCGCAAGGACAGGCAGACAAGACAGGCCCCAGGACTGCTCCCGGACTGGATCGTGAAGAACACGAGTGAAGGCCGGGATCATAGCGGGGAAATGATGCTTTTGCCTGCTTGACGCGGCTTTCCAAGGGCGGATAACCAGAGGCGAATTGCTGTCCTCCGGCCAAGAGGGGACAATTTTCCGCCAAAGGAAGGGGCGTCATGACGGATTTGGTACCAATGGAGAGCATCACCGGCAAGATTCTGGTGCTTCGCGGCATGAAGGTCATGTTGGATCGGGATTTGGCGGAATTGTACGGGGTTCCGACAAAAGCCTCGAAACAGTCTGTACGCAGAAATTTCGAGCGGTTTCCAGATGATTTTATGTTTGAACTGTCCCAGGAAGAGTTGGCCAATTGGAGGTCACAATTTGTGACCTCCAAATCAGACAAGATGGGCTTGCGGTATCCGCCCTTGGCCTTCACTGAACAAAGTGTGGCCATGCTGTCCACGGTCCTGAACAGCAAGCGGGCCATCCATGTCAACATCCAGATCATGCGGGCATTCACCAAGCTGCGCCAGATGCTGGCCTCCCACGAGGATCTGCGACGCAAGATCGAGGACATGGAATCGAAATACGACGAGCAATTCCAGGTCGTGTTCGAGGCCATCCGTCAGCTTTTGGCCACCGAGGAGAAGCCGGAGCGGAAGATCGGGTTTGTGAGGGAAGATGCTCAAGAGTTTGGAGGCTTGGAGGCGTAGCCCCGCTCTTGAAAAAGAGTCAGAGCAGCTTCGGGCACCAAAAAAGGAAGGCGTGCCGAAGCCCGCCTTCTCATCTGGTGGAATCATCCTTGTTAACGGAATGACCCCATTTCCCGTTGCAAAACTGCCAAATCCGCCTAAAAAAAGCAAGCTTAAAAATGTGCGGTTTTCATCTAGGAGGAACGGTATGCACTATCGCCTTGGCCTGGACATCGGAGCCAATTCCATCGGCTGGTGTGTTTTGTCGCTGGGTGAGGACAATACGCCATCCGCAATTGTCCGCATGGGCGTAAGGATTTTTTCCGACGGACGAAATAATAACAGCAGCCCTGCGACCACGCGCCGTTTGAAACGGCAGATGCGCAGGATGCGAGACCGCTATGTGTTGCGCCGCGACCGGCTCATGCAATGTCTGATTCGTCACGGGCTGATGCCGCCTGATGAAGCCGAACGAAAGGCATTGCAGGATATTGATCCCTATACGTTGCGGGCCGAAGGGCTCCACAGGCAGTTGCCCTTGCACCATATGGGACGCGCCGTTTTCCACTTGAACCAGCGTCGAGGCTTCAAAAGCAATCGCAAGGCTGATCGCGACAGCAAAGAGGTCGGCCCCATCAAGAGCGGCGTGGAAAAACTCAGACAGATTATGGCCGAGGACGGCACGCCAACCCTGGGTTCTTTCCTGCACCAGCGCCGCATGGAAGGCTTGACCGTGCGCAGCCGCTTGCAGGAGCAGAAGAGTAAATCGAGCTATGATTTCTATCCCGAACGGGCCTTGCTGGAAGAGGAGTTTGATCTGCTTTGGCAGACCCAGGCCGGATTTAACCCCCAACTGACTCCGGCCATGCGGGAGGATATTGAGAAGGAGTTGTTTTTTCAGCGGCCTCTCAAACCCGTGGAGCCGGGCAAATGCACCTTTTTGCCCCATGAACCCCGAGCGCCCTGGGCCTTGCCCCTGACCCAGCGCTTCCGGATCCTCCAGGAATTGAGCAACCTGATGATCGTGGGATCGGACTACAGCCAGCGTCCTTTGACCCTTGAAGAACGGAATGCGCTCCTGGCCAAGCTTCTGGGTCAAAAAACGGTCAGTTTCGATGCCATGCGCAAACTACTCCGCCTTCCGGAGGGCAGTCGCTTCAACCTGGAGAGCGACAAGCGCAAGGAACTCAAAGGCGATGAAACAGCCACTCTGCTGAGCAAGAAGGAACTTTTCGGCAAGACTTGGCACCACTTGTCCTTTGAGCGTCAGAACGAGGTGGTGCAGTGGTTGTTGGATTTGGATGATCCCGGCACAGGGGCCGCGAAAACAGACGTTGTCAAGCGTCTCGTGACGGATTTTGACTTGGAGCGGGAGCGGGCTGAACGTATCGCGACAGTCTCATTGCCTGATCGTCACGCCCGGCTGGGCCGCACCGCCATGACCGCCATTGTTCGAAACATGGAGGCGGAATGCCTGCCCAATGACGTTGCAGAGGCTAGAGCCGGATTCCATCATTCCGACCTGCGCACCGGCGAGGTGTTCGAAACATTGCCCTACTACGGCATCCCGCTCAATCGGCACACCATGTCCGTAAGCGTGGGTTCGGAAGAGGAGGTGCGTTATGGGCGTATTGCCAATCCCACGGTGCATATCGGACTTAACCAACTCCGCAAGCTGATCAATGCCATGATCGAGGAATGGGGACATCCGGCGCAGATTGTCCTGGAACTGGCTCGGGAACTGAAGCAAAGCCGCAAGAAACGGCGTGAGATCGAAAAGAGGCAGGCTGAGGAACAGGAGGCCAACGAACGTCGTGCCGATGAACTGGTTCGGCTGGGTTTGAAACGAAATGCCGAAAACTTACTCAAGTTCCGGCTGTGGGAGGAGTTGAACAAAGACCCAAGTCGTCGGCGTTGTGTCTACACCGGAGAGGTCATCAGCCTCCAGCGACTGTTTTCCCCGGAAATTGAAATTGAGCATATCCTGCCCTTATCGCGGACTCTGGACAACAGCGCGGCCAACAAGACCGTGAGTTTGCGCCGGGCTAATCGATTCAAGGAACGTCAGAGCCCCTGGGAAGCTTTCGGTCATTCTCCGAATGGCTATGACTGGGAGGGCATCCTGGAACGGGTGAAGGGTTTACCTGGGAATAAGCAGTGGCGTTTCAGCGAACAGGCCATGTCTCGTTTCGAGGGTGAAGGTGACTTTTTGGACCGGCATCTCTCCGACACGCAGTATCTGGCTTCAGCAGCTAGTGCCTAATTGCATAAATTTGAAATAGTATTTCTGAGCTGGCTTCCCTTGACTTCACGTTTCCTCCATACAAATGGCTTGGCATGTGGAGTATATGCTTCAACAAATTCCTGGATTGCTA